>CANJQU010000059.1 GCA_947476485.1 Chitinophagaceae bacterium | reverse complement strand
CATACCCCACGAGGTAAGTCCCGGTTTCACTTTGTGCAGGTACTTATAATGTGCATGCCGCTCGCTGATAATATCTATATAATGTTTACGCTCAGGCCTCGGGCCCACCAGCGACATGTCGCCCTTTATGATATTCACAAACTGGGGAAGCTCATCTATCCTCCACTTGCGCATAAACCGGCCCCATGGCGTAATCCGGGGGTCCATTTTGCTCGACAATGCCGGGCCCATCTGTTCCGCATTCATGTACATGGACCGGAACTTGTGTATATAAAAAGGTCTGCCGAAAATGCCGATACGCTCCTGCTTATACAATATGCTGCCTTTCGATGACGGCTTTACCATTACAGCGGCAAACAGCAGCAATGGAGAAAGCAGTACCAGCGCAAATGCTGAACTGGCTATATCTATTACTCGCTTGCATACACGTTGCCAGTCGGGCATAAGGTCGGGGTGAATATGTATAAGCACAGCATCATACACATTATTTATCTTCACCGATCCTGATATAATATCATAATAATCCGGCAACACTTTCACTACCACTGGCCGGTAACAAAGCCGGGTAAGAATATTTTCAAGCAGGTGATGTTCTGATGAGTCTACGGCTACAATAACCTCCTCAATGCGATGGTTGTCTATTATTTCTTCCAGTTGCGAGAGGTGCCCCAGTTGCGGCAGATACTGCGTCATGCCATTGCTGGCTTCTTTGCTTGAATAAATAAAACCAAGAAAGATATTACCCAGTACTTTAGGGTTATCATGCACCTGCTTGTAAATATTTATTGCCTGCTGGTTGCCGCCTATTATCAGCGTATTGAAACCTACTTTTCCTTTCTTCAGGTTTACCTTCACCCTATAGAGTATATAAAGGCGGAATATCAGCGCAAACAACGTATGTATCAGCAGGTAGTGGCTGAACTCACTGATGAAATATGAATAGTCGCTGCTGTCATTCGCAAATACGATTACCGCAACCATGATACATCCGATGATGCAGGATATCAATGTACGGTTGATCTCATTCAGGCGGGATTTGCGGTATAGATCAAAATAGGTTCCCGTGAGCAAATAAGAAAATAACCAGCCGCCCGGAATAACGATCAGTGTATTTATATAATCACGTGTATGAAATTTTTGCAGCGTATCAAAATAATGCAAGCCGGTAAGTACATGTTGCCGGTATATCCATAACGTAAGCCAGGCCAATGACGCAGCTATATAATCCAGCAAGATCATTTGCCGTATAGCTTTCTTTTTCATTGGGCTTAGTCGCATCTGCCTAAAAAGTTACAAGTTGTATGTTATCGATCAATAGCTTTCCACTGGTTTGACCATCAGCCAGTACTGCCTTAATGTAAAAGTTGTAGGTGCTCCCTTGAGCCTTACCAATAAATCCGTCTATTTCAAGGTAAAATTTCTGCCACCCGCTTCCGGAGCTTGGGTTAATGCCCGATAAAAAATATGGTGCCGAACTGACGGTAGCGCTTAGGTTGGCCTGTAACCCCACATAAAACGGCACCGTGCTCTTATAGTCAAATTCAATAAAAGTGGTACCACCAAGCGGAATGGTAAATGACTTGGCGGTACTGTCTATCGAGCTATCCCCAACAGCATTAAGTCGTATCTCACCACATGCATTTCCTTCAAGCACATCCGCGGGATCAATATCAAGCTGCATAACTCGGTTTCCTTCGGTTAATACAAAATTTGTTGCATTGCTCCCGCCACCTTCAAAATTCGATATACATTTTACTTTTACATCAGAATAAAATTGAGAAACAGGTGTGTGATTGATCACATTTCCCGCGTTTGCGATCAGGGTTGACGTATCAAAAGTGTAGAAGGGATACGCCGCGATCATATTATTCTGCCCGTTCACTGCTATTGCCGGGGCTATTTTTAAACTCCCGCTTCCACTAGCTGGCACCGGGAACGTAGCGGGAAGATCAAAAATCCCGATGGGGTTATTATTGTAATACACCAATACGGTATTTACCTTGTGAGATACGGTTGCTAATTCCGGAGAAGTTGAACCATCGATCTTGAGTAAAGTAACGCTTGGATTTGTCCGGAATGAGAAAGAGTCTATGTGAACATAGGTAGGTGTTTGCTCATGGGGATTAATAATGTTGCACCCCTGCCAAAACAATGCACAGTAGAATAAAAATAGTAATGGGGTAAATCTGGTAAAAACGTTCAACATAATAGCTGCTCCCTCTCTCATTAACGTAAAAAATCCTTAAACATTGTGCAATTCATTGTGCAGGCTCATCTTCTTTAGTATTTGATGTGCCACATCCATTGCCTGGTAACCATCATATACCGAAACCCGCACCGGCCGGTCATTTATTATAGCTGTTGCAAATTCAGATAATTCTGTTCTAATTGCATTTAAAGCCGCTATCTCCGGCATCTCTACAGATATGACTTTCCGTTCACCATTTCCTATCTCCAGCGGAAAATCCATCAGGCCGGCAGGCATGCCATCAGCCTTCATCCTTATAATTTCCGTCTTCTTCTCCAAAAAATCAATACCAATATAGGCATCCCGCTGGAACAGGCGCATTTTGCGCATGTTCTTCAGCGATATTCTGCTGGACGTCAGATTTGCTACGCAGCCGTTATCAAACTCGATACGCGCATTTGCTATGTCTGCCGTCTCGCTCAATACAGATACCCCGCTTGCCGAAATTCGCCTTACAGGCGACTTCACAAGGCTCAGCACTATATCTATGTCGTGGATCATCAGGTCCAGGATCACGGATACATCTGTTCCCCTGGGGTTAAACTGAGCAAGGCGATGCGCCTCGATGAACATAGGCTGCAATAGTTGCTCTCCTACCGCTAAAAAAGCGGGATTATAACGTTCCACATGCCCGATCTGGCACTTAACATTTGCTTCTTTTACCAACTGCACCAGCTCCATTCCTTCGTCGAGCGTATAAGCAAGCGGCTTTTCAATAAAAACATGCTTGCCGTTGAGCAGGCACCGCTTGGCTATATCATAATGCGATGTCGTCGGAGAAACTATATCAATTGCATCAGATTGCTCGATAAGGCGCTCCATATCAGTAAATCGAGGTACCTGGTATTTCGAAAAAGTAGCCTCGGCCTGTGTATCATCCGGGTCAAAAAAACCGACAAGTTCTGCTTCAGCCACCTGCTGCCATTGCTGAATGTGAATTTTGCCCAGGTGGCCGGCACCAAAAACTCCGATCTTAAGCATATATATATTATCCTATTATTAAGTCTCTTAAAAGCCCACAAGATAATGATAATCCCATTAGCTTTTTGATTTCGTATCACATTTACAACTTGCTCAATGTATTTACATTTATAAAGAGATGCCGGCAAATTATGAAATGACATAATTTAATTACAACACGCATGTCGCTCAATAATATTCATCGAAAATACATGATTTTTAATAGCAATATTTTAATCCCGATGTCGAATTGCCATAAATAATATATATTTCGTTTTTTAGAAATGTAACGCGGGCAGATCTGGGTAATTATAACAAACAAAAAAAGAGACGAAAATATTTTTTACGAATAATAACATATTATACTTGCCAATAAATTAAAGTTTATCAGTGCTTAGAAAAATACTGAATTCATGACTCGCATACAAGGTGTTCGTGATCCGATTTCGATCATAACAGACCTGAAATAAAAACGATGGCAACTGAATATTTTTATGAAGATCAATTATCCACATATTGCATGCCAGACTGTGGTTAACTTTTCAGAAATATTTTTTGCGTTTAGAATAACTTATCTATCTTTACGCAAATTAGGTAACGTGTATTTTGGCGGTAATTTTATACTTAAAACACGGTACAAAAAGCCCGTTTGATTTAATAAAGGAAAATATAATTGAGATTTTTTGAAGGTCAAAAAATCTGACAGGCTTGAGTGATTGTTCTCTGAGATTTCTGCTACCAGGTTTTACGCACAAAAAAAATCTGTTGCATTATTGTTTAGAGAGAATTTATTAAAAAAAGTAAAAATAATTCTTATGTACGTAAAGAGCTCTAAATTGTTGGCTGTAGTTTTAGTTGCTGCGGCATCCTCTTTATCAAGTCTTTGCTTTGCTCAAAAAAGTAACGCTAATGCTCAAAACCCAAATCCGGCACAGACCAAGTCTCGTACCCGTCCGGTTATTCCGTTTAGGCACATAACGCTTGCAGCTCCTCCCGGCATGGTATATATACCGGGCGGTTCTGTTACTATTCGCTATAGCCAATCCTCTACAGATACATCCAGCAAAAAAAGAGTTAGCCTTACTTCATTTTACATTGATAAGACCGAAACAACAAACCAACAGTATCGTCTTTTTGCCGAATGGGTTATCGACTCAATTGCACTTGTTAACTACATAAAGGACGAAAAGTATTTCTATGATGCTCCTGAGCCCGCTGCGGCAAAAGATGAAGAGAAAAAAACTGTTAGCGCCGCATCTAGCGATACCTCTGCGAAAGACTCCTTGAATTTTATTCAGAAGGATATGGCAGAAGCAGTGCCTCAAAAAGATACTACCAACTGGACCAAACGGAAGATCAACTGGAGTAAGGTTCACCACAAGGATATATTCGAAAGCACTGATGAGGACATGAAGAAAAAAATTGCCCCGATGTTGGATGCAGATGGAAAGATCCGTACAGACCTTTACATGTTCACTTATGGATATGTTAGATCACTTGGTACTAACCCTAAAGCCAAGATCGGTGAAATGGCATATGAAACAGTCAATGTGTATCCGGATGAAAGAATTTGGGTAAAGGATCTTACAAACGCACAGGTTGATATCCTGGTTGAGAACTACTTCAACACACCACCATTTGATGATTACCCTGCTGTAGGCATTACATGGAAACAGGCAAAAGCATATGCATACTGGCGCTCGAAAGCATCATCTAATTATGAGTGGATCGCAGACTATCTCAAGTATTACCGTCTTAACTATAGCCTTCCTTCAGAAGCTCAGTGGGTATACGCTGCTGGTGGCGATATGAAAGGGAACCCACTGCTTGATCAGACAACTGACAACGCAGAGCAGACAACTCCTGAAAGAGATACTGTTGCTACGCAGATACTTGATAGCACGGTTATTGTTCGCGACAGTATAGCGATCGATAGCACTTCTGCACTTGCTCAGACAGACCGCACCGCAGTTCAGGAAAAGAAAACACCAGGTATCGACAGAGACATGGATGGTCGCTTCCTTGAAAACTTCAAGCAGGAAGAGGGAGAATATAACGATGACGGAGGAACATTCACGCTCCCTGTTATGTCTTACGCTCCTAATGAATTTGGCATTTATAACATGGTGGGCAATGTCTCCGAATGGGTGCTTGATGCTTACAGCCCATCCGCATTCGCTTTCATTTCAGACGTAAACCCAGTCCTTTTGTATGACGCTGACTCAACAGAAGCCGACGCAATGAAGCGTAAAGTAGTGCGCGGCGGCTCATTTATGAGCAATGCGAGGGCACTTAGTCCATACACACGTGACAATGAGCTTCAAAATTCCTCGCATAGCTATATCGGGTTCAGGTGTGTATTACCTGCCCCGGAAATTCTAAACAAGTCTGTTGCAACGCGTAGAAAGAATACCGGCAGCTTAAAAAGCAAATTAAAAAGGTAATATTCTTGGTATTTATTGATTTTCTATTATTTTTGCTTAATAAATAGTTAACAAATTTTTTAATTAAATACATAAATTAACCTAAAAATTAATCATCACTTACAAATTCAAAAACAACTATGAGCAGTAACCAACAGCAAAAAGGAACAAAGAAGATCGGACTTAACAGTGTTATTTCCTGGGGTGCGAGTGTAGTAATTATTGGTTTGATGTTTAAGATCATGCATTACCCTGGTGGTGAATACATGATTGCGATCGGGCTTGCTACTGAAGCCTTTCTGTTCGCGATTCTTGGTGTTGCAGCTATGTCGGCTGAAGAGGAGGAAACCCCTTCAGCATCTCCGAAGTTAGCTGGCGGTGGAAAACTTGACGACCTGCTCGCTACCTCTATCACTCCTAAGGTTATTGAGCGCTTACAGGCAGGTTTCGAAAACTTTACAAAGACCGTTGATAACGTTAACCAGGTTGCCGGCTCTATGAATGTTACCCAGAACCTCATCAAGGAAATGGAATCTACAACAACCGATGTGAAGAAATTCCGTGATAATATGGCTTCAGTTTCGAGCGGCTTTGTACAATTCAATAACGCATTGGTAGCAATTGGTCAGATGAGCACTGTTTCCCAGGGCATGATGAAAGACCTCCAGGCTGCAGACGAAGGAATAAAAATGTTCTCGAAGAACATGGGTGATATGAACAAGAGTTTCGGCCAGTTCGCTCAGACGTTGGTTGCTATCAACCAGATGACACAATCATCAGCAACTATGTTGAAAGAATTCGAAGCAGCGACTGTTGGTATGAGGGCTTACAACAAGAACCTCGCAGACCTGAGCAAGGTTTACCAGGCTCAGCTGGATGCTTTCAAAAGATAAGGCAGATACATTGATTTTGAAAAGTAAAAACTATTAAATTCACTTATACGCTTTACACTAAGCTAAAAATATAATAACAGAATGGCAGGTATAAAAGAAACGCCCCGGCAAAAGATGATGGGTATACTGTACCTGGTACTGCTGGGAATAGCAGCCACTACAGTAACAGACCATGTACTTGACGCCTTTAGAAATTTGACAGTAAGCCTTGAAACATCAACTAAAAATGTACAAAGTACGGTAACTAACAGTTTCGCATCATTTGAAGCAACAAATATGAAAAGCGATCCGGTTCGTGCCACTCCTATACACGACAAGGCTAAAAAAGTACAAACCTATATTAACGACCTTAACAACTACATCACTCAGATAAAGAATGAGTTGATCGTACAGGGTGGAGGCATTGAAGAAGTAACTGGTGATGTAAAAGCCCGCGCTGATGTTGATATCTCTCCTCGATTTATGATCAGGCAGGGAAAGGCTAAAGACCTGAAGCTCCGCATCATGGATACCCGCAATAAGATTCTTACCAGTATGGAACCGAATGAAAGAGCAGGCGTGAAGCTGGCTTTGAACGCGGAAGATCCACCAAAAATGAAGGGCAGATTAAGGACCACATGGGAAGACGATAATTTCGGAGAAGGTGTACCGCTTACCGCCGCCATTACAGCACTTACTAAAATACAGGCAGATCTGAAAAACTCAGAGTCTGAAGTAGTAAGGAAGATACTTGGATCAGCAACCAATGTCGATATCGTACTGGATCGTTTTGAGGCTGTTGCCGTGGCCCCCTCTTCTTATATCCTTGTGGGCCAGGAATACAAGGCCAGTGTGTTTTTGACGGCATCCAGTTCAACGTCTAACCCCGAAATAACAGTGGGCGGACAAAAGTTGAACGTGGTTGACGGTAAAGGCTTGTATACAACAGTTGCGCAATCAGAAGGTGAGAAGTCATGGAGTGGTGTGATAAAGGTTAGAGCTGCCAGCGGAGAACTCAAGGAGTACAAACTTGCAGAGCAGTCATATACTGTGGCTCGGCCGTCAGCAGTTGTTTCACCTGATAAGATGAATGTATTCTATATCGGTGTTCCAAACCCCGTATCGGTATCTGCACCGGGTTTTGCAAAAGATAAGATCCGTGCAACTGTTTCCGGAGGTGAGATATCAGGCGGCAATGGCGCTTACAGTGTTAATGTAAAAAGTTCAGGTGAGGTTATCGTAACTGTTACCGGCACAATGGAAAACGGAAAAACTACTACACTCGGCAGTTCAAAATTCCGTACAAAGCGCATCCCTGCTCCTCGTGTAAAGTTTGGTGGCAAAAGCGGCGGACGTTTAGGAACAGGAGCTATGAAGGCGCAGAACAGGATTTTCGCAGTACTTGAAGATTTCGAATTCGATGCGAAATTTGAAATAAGCCATTTTAGTATGTATATTACAAAGCCTCGCGGCGAACCACAGGTTTTTGAATCTAATAATAATGCATTTACGCCTGCTATGCAGAATGCGATGAATGGTATTGTTACAGGTTCACGCGTATTCTTTGATAATATATTCGCTACAGGCCCTGATGGAATGAAAAGGCAACTGGACCCTATCGCGTTTATGGTAGACTAAAAGTGAACATAATTACATTTATATATTTATGAAAAAGAGCATCAGCCTTGTAATTTTGGTTTTACTCTTCACCGGAGTATTCACTGCATTGCAGGCCCAAAACAAAGGGAAGGGAAAGGGAAAAGGTAAGAAGCCTAAAACTGAACAGGTGGACAATAAGGATACGCCGGCGGCTGATCCTGTGAAGCCACGCAGCGAACCTAAGCCTGCGCCGGTGGTTGCTCCGGAAGACCAACTGGATTCTAATCACCTTGCGATAGATACCCTTGTTGTTGATACTACTATTTCTAATGACTACACCCTTGAGAACAGCCGTCCTGTTGACGGATTTTACAAGCAGACCATGCTTAAAGGCGCTAAGCCTTTCGCGTTCCCTAAGGTTAATAAAAATAACATCAAGTTCTACAAGCGTATTTGGAGAGACATTGATCTCACCGACTCTGTGAACAGGATATTCGCTACGCCCGGTGAAACACTTATGCAGCTCATCATGGATGCTATCAGGACAAACAGGTTGATACCTTATGCCGACGAAGGCTTCAAGAGCCAGTTGAATTATCGTAAAGTAATGAAGATCTTTACTGATAGTGCGATAGTACCAACATTCGACTCAGTGACTGGTGAGCAGACCGGAACAAGGACCGTGTTTAATGAATTCAACGCTGACTCTGTTACGAAGATGGAGATCAAAGAAGATATCTTCTTCGATAAAACACGCGGCAGAGTTATTACCCAGATCATAGGCCTGGCTCCGGTACGTAAGCTGAAATCGAGCACTGGTGAGTTCATTGCCGAGCAGCATCCGTTCTGGTTGTACTTCCCGCAGTGCCGCAACCTGTTTGCAGCCAAAGAAGTTATCGACCCGCAACGCGATATCTACAATATGAGCTACGATGACCTTTTCATTCAGCGTAATTTCAAGACAACGATCGTTAAGGAATCCAACCCGGCAGACCTGAGGATAAAAGATAAGTACCCCAGCGACGAACAGAAACAAAAAAGAGAAGCTGAACGTATCGAGCGCGAGATCAATAATTACAAGTTGAAGATGTGGAAGTTCTAAAAAGTCGTAACTTAGGTTAACTGTGCTGTATGAAAAGTAAAATTATTATTCTTTTAGTTGCGGGAGTTCTTGCAGGTCTTCCTTCCTTCGGGCAGGTAAGAACGGAGATCAGCATCTCTGAAAGGGGTAATAGTTCAGATGATGAGACGAACAGGGACCTGAACCATGGTACCGATTACAGCGCAGGCTTTGGCATAGGCTCTACCAAAATGTTTGGAGACCTGCCTAAGTCTACCCCCCAGCCGGCTTACATTGCCTATCTCGAAAAGAACATCACTCAAAGCATCAGTATCGGGGAAACGATAATGATCGGCGACCTTTCCAGCCAGGACCCACGCACGCACTGGCGCAGCTTCAATCATTTTACATCAATAGAGCAGCACATTAATGTGGAGCTGGGTACATTCTTTACCATCTTCAACAAGAACTACAACGACAATGTATTGCTGCGCCTGGTAGGTGGTATTTATGTGGGTGGAGGTATCGGTATCATCAACAACAATGTAAAGAAGATAGTAAATGTAGGCGGTGACGGATTACCCGGCAACAACGGATTAAGCAACCCGGTGTTACTGAAAAATTCAACCGGCTTTTTCTTACCCATTAATTTGGGATATAACCTGCACATACGCCGGTTCCTATTCTTTCGCAATGGCCTTTTGCTGAATGCAAATTTCATGTATGGAGACGGCCAGACCGACTACATAGATGGCTACAGCCCACCCTTCTCTACCAATAAGAAGAATGACGTCTATACGGTGATGTCAGTGGGTCTTAGATTTTACCTTACGCATCACCGCAAACAAGAAGACTAAAAAACCTTTGTTCTATATTTGATCGCCCTGAAAAATCAGGGCGATTTTCATTTTATATACTGCCCTATTGCTCAATCCACACTATGTTACTAAAAAAAATTGCCGTACTGCCATAGCTTATCTACTTTGTACCCATCCCCGAAAATTGGGGCGAGAAAAGGCTGCTCCATAATGAAAAGAATCATTCCACTCCTGGTATTGCTTACGCTCACCAAAACTCTCAATGCGCAACCTACCTTCAAAGCCGGCTGGAATAATTACCAAACGGGAATGATCATTCGCGAATACACATATACGGCAACCTATGCCGACAGCTTTCGCCTGTTCCTTTCTGACAGCGCTGTGATCTTTAATACGCCGGATAGCATGGTAACAGAGGCTTTCTACTACCACCTGCACGACAATGCCGTTTATAAAACCATCAACTACCTGAGCCCTAAGAAACAAATACTCAAAACCGAAGAGTACAAGGACGAAAACCTACAGGAAGTGAACGAGTGGAAGTATGACGACAAAGGCCGCAAAACCTTTCACCTCGAAGACAACAAACTCAACGGCAATAGCTACAAAAAGAACTACGACTACTCAGCCGATAAAAAGACCGGTGAGAGCATTGTTACCGAAAGCGCTTTCTTCAACGGTAAGATCGAATTTTATACAAAGTCCTACTACGACAAGAACAATGTAAAAACAAAGGAGGTGCGCCTCAACGATAACAACAAAGACGTGATACACATAGAGAACTATGTATATGGCGACAATGGAAGAGTAAAAGAGCGCTCCGTATACTTCCCGGAATTTAAAGTGACGAAGAAGTTTGAAGAGCGTGCCGGCCTTATACCGCTTACCTGCTACCGCGTAATGCCTATGGGCGTTACCGAGAAGATAAACATACGAACGCGTATCTCGTTCATGAAAAAATTCCTGGCCTCAAAAACGTCCATTATTTTTGACAAGAGCTGCGATGAATTTGAATACCGGTTCCAGAGCGGCAGCTACTGCGAGATCATCATCGCCAGTACCCGCGTTAACAACACCAAAAGAGTAACCTTCCGTTACAAAGAAAAGGTATAACACCTGGTACGTCAATCCTTCCGTCACGGCCTATCGGCCGATGTCTGCGCGTCCGCGATTAACTCTTATTCAGCATACAACCCCTCGATCTCTTTCGCGTACTTCTGCTCTATGATCTTGCGCTTTATCTTCAGAGATGGCGTTAATTCGCCTGTGTCTATGGTCCATTCATCGGCCAGCAGGGCTATCTTCTTCACCTGCTCCGGGTGGCCAAACAGCGGATTGTATTTATCTATTGCCTTCTGAATTTGCGCTACAACCTCGGGCATTTTTATCAGTGCAGCATTGCTGTCGGGGAACGTTACTTCAGGGTATTTGTCACGGAGATGCTTTCTCAGCGGCATGAAATTGGGGATCACCAGTGCGCTCACAAACTTGCGGTTGGCGCCTATTATCATCATCTGGCCTATGAACGGGCTCTCCTTCATCTTATTCTCCATCACCTGCGGCGCCACATACTTGCCGCCCGATGTTTTGAATATCTCCTTCTTACGGTCTGTGATCTTCAGGAAACGCTCTTCCTGCCATACACCAATATCGCCGGTCATGAACCAGCCATCTTTAAAAGCTGCAGCAGTGAGCTCGGGATGCTTAAAGTAACCAATGGTTACGTTAGGCCCCTTTATAAGTATTTCTCCGTCCTCAGCTATTTTCACCTGCACATGGTCTATGAGCGTGCCAACGCTCCCTACCCTTCTGTTATCACTTTCAAAGCGGTTCACCGTTACCACTGGCGATGTTTCGGTAAGCCCATAGCCCTCCATGATCACAATGTTGGCGGAGCTGAATATACGCACCAGCCGCTCCTGGCAGGCTGCCGAGCCTACAACTATAGCTTTTATATTGCCACCGAGCGCCTCGCGCCACTTGCTGAAAATGATCTTATTAGCCAGCCACAACTGGAACTGGTACCACGGATTGCCGGGTATTGCATTATTGTAGCGCTTGCCAAGGTCCAGCGCCCAGAAGAACAGCAGCCGCTTGATGCCTTTGAGGTCCATAGCGGTGTTCATGATGCGCTCATAAACTTTCTCCAGCAGCCGCGGCACAGTAGTAAACACCATGGGCTTCACCTCTTTCAGGTTCAGGCCTATGCTGTCCATGTTCTCGGCATAGTAGATGGATATACCTGCCTCCAGGTAGATATACGTAACCATGCGCTCAAAAATATGATTGAGCGGCAGGAAGCTCAGCGCCTTGCCTCCCTTCTCAGCAAAGGTGAAGGCCGGCATAGAATCATTTATGTTGCACACAATGTTGCTGTGTGTGAGCATTACCCCTTTGGGGTTGCCTGTTGTGCCAGAGGTATAGATGATGGTAGCAAGCGTCTCCGGCTTTATCCGCGCCATCACGCCAGCATCAGGCTGCAGGTTTTTGTCTGTCAGCTCTTTCCAGTTCTTCACGCCCGGTATCACATCAAAAGACCAGATCGTCTTAAGCGTGGGTATCTGTGTGAACGCCTCTTTGAAACGTTCATATATATCTGCATTGGCCACGAACACCACCCTCACTTCAGCCTCGTTGAGCACATATACGATCTCCTCCGGACTGATGGTGGGATAAATAGGTGTAAGCACCGCGCCGGTAAGTTGCACGCCTACATCTGTGATCACCCATTCGGGCCGGTTGGGGCTGATGATGGCTATCTTCTCCTGCTGCTCGGGCGTCAGCACCTGGTTGGCAATACCCTCTGCCAGCAAGCCACCGGCCAGCTTCTGCGCGGTCTGCCACACATCGCCGCAGCTATAGGTGCGCCACTGGCCATTCTCCTTGGCCGCCAGCATCACCTCATTTGCAGCCTGCTCGCCGCGATGCTGCACAATATCATAAAGACGTTCTATCATAATGTTTATGACACCCGGTTATGATTTCGGGATAGTATAAATATAGTAAATCGGACTAAGATTTTTAGGATAAAAGGATTTTAAGATTGATCAGTTCAAGTAATATCTTCATCCGGGGACCGCAGAGATCAGTGTTTTTACACTTAAAAATTTGAAGTTTAAAATGACTAGATTTGCCGGTAGCAAATGAACAGACCAAATTACTTTAATGTCATTGAGGACCGGCTAAACCACCTTGCAGTTCGGATTAGCTCAAGAAGCCGGCTGAATATATTGGACCTTCATGGACATTCTGAAAATTTTTACCAATACTTCTTAAATGAGGTTTATGGTTGGGTGGTTACAAATGAAAATGACAACAAACAAAATGTCGAAGCTATTGACTTAATTGATCACTCAAACAAATTTGTTATTCAAGTTTCAGCTACTTCAACTAAGCAAAAAATAGAAAGCTCTCTATCTAAGGAGTTAATAAGCAATTACGTAGTATATACATTCAAGTTTGTTTCTATTGCTAGAGACGCTGACAATTTAAGAAAAGATACCTACAAAAATCCTTATAAAATAAAGTTCACACCGTCCGCTGACATCATTGATAAAAACTCAATCCTTTCAAAAATAAGAGGACTACACATAGACGACCAAGAACGGATTTATAAATTTGTAAAAAAGGAACTAGTCACTGACGTTGACCCCATGAAATTGGAATCCAATTTAGCCGCGGTCATAAATATTCTATCGAAAGAAGATTGGGACAAGTCAGAACCCATAACGAGTGTAAATAGTTTTGAAATTGACAGAAAAATTTCTCATAATAATTTGAACGCTGCGAAAGATATTATTAGCGACTATATGGTGCACTATGGAAGAGTAGATAAAATCTACACGGCATTTGACTCGCAAGGGAGTAACAAAAGCAGTTCCGTTCTATCAACCATAAGACAGGAATATGCAAAGGCAAAAAGTAAATTGAATGATGATCAACTTTTTTTTGAAGTAATTTCTAAAGTACAGGAAAAAATTTTGAATAGCTCTAACTACACTTCGATTCCATTTGATGAGTTGGAACTTTGCGTAAATATTCTTGTAGTAGATGCATTTATTAGGTGTAAGATTTTTGAAAATCCCGATAACTATAATTATGCTACTACCTGATAATATACACCCAGATCATAGCATCTACTATAATGGTGCCTTCTTAATAGAATCTCTGAAAAAAGGAACTAGCTATCAAATCATTGACCTATATCAGGATGTTAAAACAAAGAAACTGATGTCATTTTCTACTTTTATACTGTGTATAGATTGGCTTTATTTATTGGACGTTGCTAGATTTAACGCTAAGGGGGAAATTGAATTATGTTATTAAAATCATTGACCATAACAAGTAGGGAAAAGATCATTCGTGAAATTCTATTTCACAATGGCCTTAACCTGATAGTTGATGAAAGTGAGCAGCAAATCACGGGTAACAGTGTTGGTAAAACAACGGTATTGAAATTAGTAGATTTTTGTCTTGGCGCTGACAAAAAGAATATTTATGTTGATCCTGAGACCAAACGTAGCGAATATAAACTTGTGAAGGACTTCTTGATAGAGCACAAGGTTTTGATTACACTAGTCTTATCAACAGATTTAGACGACAGCAATGCCGATCAGATTGTCATAGAAAGAAACTTTCTGTCATCAAAAAAAGAAGGCATAAGAAGGATTAATGGGCAACAAATACTTGATGAAAATTTCGAAATAGAATTGGGAAAAATTCTTTTTCCAACTGTTCTTGAAGATAAACCATCCTTTAGGCAAATTATATCGCATAATATCCGTTACAAAGACGAAAATATACAGAATACCCTTAAAACGCTTGACAAATGGACCTCTGATGCGGAGTATGAAACATTGTATCTTTTTCTATTTGGTTGCGAATTTACGAAGGGGAACAGTAAGCAAGCAATTTTAGCAAAGATCAAACAAGAAGATTCTTTTAAAAGCCGCCTCGAAAAAAATCAAACAAAAACCGCATATGAAACGGCGCTTTCATTAATAAATGCTGACATCGAAAAATTAAATGTTAAGAAAAACAACTTTAATCTGAATGCGAAATTTGAAAAAGACTTTGACGATCTAAACAAAGTAAAATATGAAATAAACAAACAGACATCGCTAATAAGTAAACTTAACATCCGAAAAAATCTCATAACGGAAACCGAGGCCGAACTAAAATCCAATAAATCAAGCATAGACTTACGCCAGTTAGAGATAATTTACGAACAAGCAACATCGAAAGTATCAACGATACAGAAGTCATTTGCCGATTTGGTTGCATTTCACAATACAATGATTGAAGAAAAGGTAAAGTTTATTACGAAAGAGTTACCCGCACTGAATGCCTTGATTTCCGACAAAACCGAGTCGTTACAAAAACTTTTAGTTCAAGAGACGAGACTGACGAACTTAATTTCATTGAGCGATTCATTCGAAGAACTTGAAGTAACAATTGGTGAATTGACCGAGAAATATAGAAAGAAAGGAGAGTTTGAAAATACGATACAGCAGTTGACTGAAGTCGAATCTAATATTAAGGATTTAGACGAACAACTTAATGAAATAGATCATGATTTATTTAGTGATAGCTTTGAACAAGTAGTAAAAAAACAGCTAAAAAGTTTCAATAAGTATTTTGCTTCAATCTCAGACGAATTGTATGGTGAACAATATGCCATCAAACATGATATTGTTACTAACAGGAAAGGGCAAAGATTGTATAAGTTCAGCTCGTTCAATGCTAACATGAGTTCTGGAAAAAAACAAGGAGAAATATCCTGCTTTGATTTAGCCTATACACTGTTTGCTGACGAAGAACACATCCCGTGTTTACATTTCTTATTGAATGACAAAAAAGAGTTAATGGATGACAAGCAATTGGTAAAGATTGCAGAGTTCGTTAACAAGAACAAAATCCAATTTGTAGCATCTATTTTAAAAGACAAGTTACCAGAAGAAATTAATAGGGTCGAATACTTTGCAGTTACGCTATCACAAAATGATAAGCTATTTAGAATCAAAGAATAAACTAACCAACTTTCTTTCGCGAGAGAAAATACGCAAAGCTCGTTCTCAACATGTGCGAGAGCCTCGCTCGCAACAAAAAATGATCGAACGAAAAAATGTGGATTTCTTCTTTCTGCCAAAGACCACTCCGGCACATTTCTTGATGCACTACAGTACAGCATTATTGAGATTGCAGAAAAAGATAAAAAACGAATCCGCAGTTTATCACTATAAATAACAACAAAATTAATTCAATTTTTCAAACAGAAAAAGGAAAAATTCAGTGTGATATTGTTGTGATATTATTTCGTCGCAAAGAATTGATAATCAACAAAAACATGCGCAAACTTTTTTTCTTGAAAAAATGTGATATCTCATTCGCAGCATAAAAGCAAGAATGTATAACACATTTCCAATAGCCGCAAAATCCCGCAGAAATCCCGCAAATGCCGAAGTGACATTCACGGGCAGAATGTACCTTGATGAGCATTGATGCATGGCTCAGCAAGTCACCCTTCGGCGGGGCTCAGGGTGACATAACATCTATCATCTTTCAATGAGAGTTTGCAAATAATAATTCGGTTACACTATTCCCCACTTTTCACTATTTTGTTTCACCAAGAAACCTAAATGGCAAAGCAAAAGAAACCGGTAACAACGGAAAAAGCAGTGCGCTCTGCCCCACCCGCTCCTGTGCAGGAGCAGGCGGGCCTGTTCATCACCAAGGTGAGCAATACAAAGATCATGGTCTTTATACTGCTGGCTACTGCTGTGTGCCTGGTACCGGTGCTGCAAAATGACTTCCTTGCATTTGATGACCCCAGCTACGTCACGGATAATCCGCTGATACAGCACCTGGGGCTTGGGAACATAAAGGCGTTTTTTACGCGGCAGTTTGTGAGCACCTACCAGCCGCTGGTGATGCTGAGCTATGCCATAGAGTTCAAGCTATTTGGCATGAGCGGCCCGGGCTTTCACTTCTTCAGCCTGCTGGTGCACCTGGCCAATGTGGCGCTGGTATACCTGCTGGCAGAGCGGCTGGTGAAGAACCGTATTGCAGCCGTGGTGACGGCTTTGTTGTTTGGCATACATCCCTTACATGTGGAGTCGGTGGCATGGGTGGCCTCGCAAAAGGATGTGCTGTATGCATGCTTCTTCCTTGCATCGTCGCTGTGCTACCTGCGTTTTGTAAGTGATAACAATAAGAAGTACTATGCGCTGGCCATAGTGTTATTCATGCTTTCGCTGCTCAGTAAGGCGCAGGCGGTGGTGCTGCCTGTTGTGTTCCTGCTGTTCGACTATCTGCAGGGCCGCAAGATAGATGGCAAAGCCGTCGTTGAAAAAGTACCCTTCTTTGCGCTGTCGCTCATCTTCGGCATAGTGGCCTTCACCATGCAAACAAAGACCGGCGCCGTGCAGGATTTCGCCTACTTCCCGTTTTATGAGCGGGCTATGTTTGCCAGCTATGGCTTTGTGTGCTACATCATGCAAACGCTGGTGCCCATAAAGCTCTCCATCTTCTACCCCTACCCTGAGACGCTGGATAAGATCAATTCGGTGCTGGTGTATGTAGCACCCGTTATTGTGATCTTATTGGCGGTATTGGTCGTTCGGTTTCGCAAAAGTCGTATTGTGGTATTCGCTGCGCTGTTCTTCTGCATCACCATAGCACTGGTGATACAACTGATTCCTGTGGGCACAGCAGTACGGGCAGACAGGTATACCTATGTTTCGCTGATCGGTATCTTCCTGCTGGCGGGTTATGCATTTGCACATCAGTATGAGCAACACCTGGCACAACAAAAGACGCTCACTGCTGTTGCCGGCCTGTACTTTATCATCATCGGCGGGCTTACGTTCAATCGCGCAACGATATTCAAAGACAGCATGACGGTTTATAACAATGCGCTGGAGAACTATCCATCGTTCATGATATACAATAATCGCGGGGTGATCTTCTTCAACAACAAACAATACAAAGAAGCCCTGGCCGACTTCCAGGAAGTGGAAAAAATAAAACCAGCCTTCCCTAATATATGGTACAACAGCGGCTATGCATGGCAGCAACTGGGCAATATGCCAAAGGCGCTGGCAGACTATGCAGAGGCGCTAAAGAAAGACCCTAAGAATGCAGATATCTACACCAAGATACAAACCATTCATACCGGCCAGAACAATCTGCCTGCCGCGCTGGAAGACGCCAACAAAATCATAGAGCTGAAACCGGATATGGCCGAGGCATACTATACCCGCGCCGAACTGCTGGGGCGGATGGGCAAAGTGCAGGAAGCCATGGCCGACCTGAACAGGGTAATAACTATGAAGCCGGATTTTGTAGAGGTGTACAACGACCGCGGCATAGCCAACAGCATGGCCGGCAACTATGACGCGGCGCTGAAGGATTTTGACAAAATGATACAACTGCGCCCCAACGACTGGAATGCACACTTCAACCGTTCGCTGACTTTGAAGGCGCTGCATCGCTATGCTGATGCCTACAACGACGCCCTCACTGCCAAAAACAATGGCCGGCAAGTGCCCGATCAGTACCTGGAGGAGTTGAGGAAATTGGCGGGGAAGTAGTTGCTTGGGAATTGGTAATTGGGATTTTGGAATTGGGATTGTTGAGAATTTATCATTTACGTACTACCACTTTTAATAGTTAGCCGTTGGCGCGGATTCATAAAATCCTGCTAATACACAGGGAGTTATTGTCATAATCCCCGAACAGGCACTATTATTGTATCATCAAAAATGGGCCTACATTTGGACCGTTATTGAAGCACACTATGCAGCTATCCTTGCAGGGAGTAATACCTGTCCCACTTCGGGAAAAAGTAACCGCCGGTAAAAGCGGAATGTGGAATACATCGGTATCTTTTAATAAGGGTGAATACGTATTCATACAAGCGCCATCCGGCACGGGCAAGACCACGCTCATCCATACGCTTTACGGCTTACGCACGGATTACGAGGGCGAGGTGAAGTGGAATAACAAAGTGTTGAAGACAACAGATACCGAGACCCTGGCCGGCATGCGCGCCACAGGCATCAGCGTGATATTCCAGGATATGCGGCTGTTCCCCGAGCTAACCGCATGGGAGAACATAGACATAAAAAGAAAGCTTACCAATACGGTAACCGAGGCACAGGCACATGGCTGGCTGGACCGCCTGGGACTGAAGGATAAGAAGAACTCAATGGGCAATACACTGTCTTACGGGGAGCAGCAACGTGTAGCTATAGTGCGTGCCCTGCTGCAACCGTTTGAGTGGCTGCTGATGGATGAGCCATTCAGTCACCTGGACCATGCCAATGCCAACAAAGCCATAGAACTGATTGCCGAAGTAGTAAAACAACAGGGCGCAGGCATGCTGCTGGCCGACCTGGATGAGAACACCTATTTTCCATATACCCAAACCGTGAAACTGTGAGCGATAAAGTGCAAAAGAATATGCTGAAAAAATTGCTGATGCGCACACAGCATAGTTCGCGGCTGTGGGCGGCGCTGGCGGCGCTGTGCATAGGCACTACCCTGCTGTTGCTAAGCGTGATGATCTGGTGGAACTTCAGCGAACTGCTCTACGGCAAGAACCAGAACGACACCCTGGGCAGCACCTTCCTGGTAATAGGCAAGCGCGTGACCGAACACAATATGGGCGTAGCTAATGCTACGGTTTTCCAGCAGGCAGATATCGACTCACTTAGGAGCGCGCCGCAGGTGCAGGAAGTGGGCGTGATCACATCCAATCACTTCCCTGTTTACGCCATGATGGGCGGTAACCTGCCGCTGGCGACAGATCTGCCGCTGGAATGTGTGCCGGATAAATTCATAGACAATATGCCCGAGGACTGGCAATGGCAGCCGGGCAACCGCAGCCTGCCTATTATTGTATCCTCTCAGTTCCTGGATATCTACAACTACGTTTTTGCGCCCAGCCAGGGCTTACCACAATTGTCCGAGACCTCGGTAAAAATGATAGCGCTGAACCTGAAGGTGGGCGAAGGCGATAAGGCGGAAATGTTCTCTGCACATGTGGTGGGTTTCTCTGATCGCATAGGCTCGGTGCTGGTCCCGCAGTCGTTCATAGACTATGGCAATAAGGTGCATGGTAAACCGGGGGTAAGTGAGGCGCCGTCGCAGCTAATAATAAAAGCAAAGGACCCATCGGATGTTAAATTCGGCAACTACCTGAAAACCCACGACTATGCCACCAACTCACAAAATCTGCGCTGGAGCAAGATACGCGCCATAGTGCAGGTAGTAACCAGCGCAACGGGTGTGCTGGCTTTGCTGCTGATGGGTATTGGTACGCTGGTGTTCATACTGTTTATTGAGCTCACCATTGCCCGTGCGCAGCATTCGCTTACGCTTTTGCTGCAGGTAGGTTATGGCCCTCGTTACCTCAGTAAGTTTATGATCATGCGCTTTCTGCCAATGGTATTGGGCACTGTGATCGTTTCAATGATCATTACCATCGTTGCGCAGTTTGTAGCCTCAGGCATTGTGAAGGACCAGGGATTGGTGCTGCCCTCGCTGCCGGGTTGGCCGGTATGGGCGGCGCTGGCGGTAAGTACCAGCATCCTTGTATTGCTGGTTACAAAATCTATCAGCGGTGCGATAAAGAAGCATTGATGAATTGGTGAAATAGTGTTATTAGATCGTGTTTCGCAGAGACGTAATGTATTGCGTCTCTAAATGATGAAAGCAATAGTCACTATTTCAACGAATTTTCCAGTTTGCAGACAACGGCAGTAGCAACACTGTTACCAACCACATTCATAGATGCGCGCCCCATATCCAGCAGCGGATCAATGCCAAGTAAAAGTGCTAAACCGGCTTCCGGTATTTTAAAGGTGGCCAGTGTCCCCGCTATCACAACCAGTGACGCCCTGGGCACACCGGCTATGCCTTTGCTGGTGAGCATAAGCACCAGGAGCATACTGATCTGGGTACCTGCATCAAGGTGAATACCGTATGATTGAGCTATGAACAGGGATGCAAAGGTCATGTACATCATAGATCCATCCAGGTTGAAGGAGTAACCTAATGGTAACACAAAGCTCACCACCTTTTCATCGCACCCAAAACGGCCCAGCTCCAGCAGCAACTTTGGAAAAGCCGATTCGCTGCTGCTTGTAGAGAAAGCAATAAGGGCCGGCTCCTTGATGTGCCGGAAAAGACTCAGTGTTCTGCCTTTAATGAATAACCATGCCGCGAACGTCAGTATGGCCAGCAGTACCAATAACCCCAAATAAAACTCACCTATGAACAATGAGTAGGTGCGCAAAACACCTACCCCTTGCTTTGCGATAACCGCAGTCATAGCGCCGAAAACGGCAAGCGGGGCAAACTTCATGACGTAGCCCGTCATTTTAAGGATCACATCTGCGATCGCGTCCAGTGCACGGATAACAATCTGGCCCTTCTCTCCGAGAGCTGCGGTGGCTACGCCGAAGAATAATGAGAAGACGACTACCTGCAGTATCTCATTCTTCGCCATGGCATCGATAAAGCTGGTAGGAAAGATGTGGGTGATGAATTCGCGGACGCTGATTGATGCTTGTGTGGTTGCTGCAGATGCAGCCGGTAGTGGCAAGTGCATACTTGCGCCGGGCTGAAAGAAATTGACCAGCAGCATGCCCAATGTAAGACTAACCAGCGAGCCGCCAATGAACCACAGCATCGTCTTGCCACCTATGCGCCCTACTGTCTTGACGCTGCCCTGCCTGGCAACACCAACCACAAGTGTGGTAAACACCAGCGGCGCCACGATCATTTTTATCAGACGCAGAAAAATATCGGCAAGCAGAGAGAATGGTTCCAGTACCTTATCATTTGCAGCCGCAGGCCGGCCGGCAAAGTACGAGTTAAGTATAAACCCAAGCCCGATACCCGCTACCATGGCGATGATGATATAAAGTGTCAGCTTGTTGCTTTTTTGGGGAGTGGTGCTCATAGACGCAAAATAATGCTTGTTTCTGATTAATAACAGAAATTGCCGGAGAATGAAACGAGGGTGAATATTTGCTATCTTTATACAAAGAACAAAAATGCAAACGCTAACGATCGCAATTACCAACGATTCTGCAATAAAGACGTTGCACGAGCTTGAAGAAAAGCATTTCATTAAGATCGTCAGTGAAGTTAAAAATAGTTCCCCTGCTGTTCCGGGTGATCCGTTAAGCATAGCCGAGTTTCAGCAATGGATAAAACGAGCAGAAGAAATGCCTACTGTTAGCCTTGAAGAAGCTAAATCAATATGGAGCAAAAAGAAGAAACTGCTGGCGGACGATAGATTCTCGATGACTTAATAAATCAACTTCTCTATCACTGATGCATTTCCTTGCAATCCGCCGGTATGGATACATAGTATCCGCGCATCAGTTGGAAAGAAACCATCTTCGATCATTCGCCGGAGGCCGTACATCATCTTTGAGGTATAGACGATGTCAAGGGGTATATTGTTGGTGCGATAAAAATCGTTCATGAACTGCAGCAACTCATCATTCCATTTACCAAAGCCGCCGAAATGCCAGTCGTCAACCACTTGCCAGTTGGTGTTGTTGCCTTCGTGCAGGTGCTCTGATATGTATTCTTTAAGATAGGAGCCTTGCTTCATAGGCGCAAACCCAACTATCTGTTGCTTATGCGGCAGCTTATTTCTTAATCCGGTGAGTGTAGTACCAGTGCCTACCGAAACTGCAATGTGCGTATAACTGTCGTTAATAAATCTGTTGATCAGTCCTGCGCCTACCCGGCCCCATTCATTCGCACCGCCTTCCGGTATGATGAACAGCTCATCGAAATGCGCAGCCATATCGCGTATCCACGCGGCATCTTCCTTGCGCTCGTATTCTTCTTTGGTTACGAAAATGAGCTGCATACCAGCATCCTTGCAGGCTGAAAGCGTTGGGGTCAGCACATCATATCGCCCCCTTACTATGCCAATGCATTTTATACCAAACACCTTTGATGCCCAGGCTGTTGCGATAAGGTGATTGGAATATCCGCCACCGAAGGTAACGATGGATTTAAACCCTGCATCGAGGGCGTGCCGGATATTGAGGCGAAGCTTGAACCATTTGTTGCCCGAAATAACCGGATGCAATTCGTCAAGGCGAAGCATATCGAGCGCGGCCACTTGCTGGTTGTACCATTCTTTGGCTATGGGTTGTATGATGGCTTTACGCTCGTCAATTGTATCCATACTCTTTCAGGTAGTTATCATTGTCGCGCCACTTGGGGCGTACTTTCACAAAGAGTTCAAGATGCACTTTCTTCTGTAAGAACTCCTCAATGGCTGCCCGTGAGTTTATCCCCAGTTGTTTTATCATGCTGCCACCCTTGCCCAGCAATATCATTTTCTGTGTTTCGCGGCTTACGATTATGTCTGCTTTAATAACCGTGAGCGTTGTCTTTTCTTCAAAGGCCTGTATCAGCACGGCAGCGTGGTAGGGTATTTCTTCCTCATAGAGCGCATAGATCTGCTCACGCACCATCTCGCTCACGAAAAAGCGCTCTGTGCGGTCAGATATACTATCATCAGGGTAGAAGGCAAAACCCTCAGGCAGGGCCTTCAATATTAGTGGTAATATCTTCTCGGTATTTGTTTTCTTCTGAGCTGATACAGCCAGTATCTCCCAGTTGGGATAGCGCTCTTTGTATTTATTGATCTCGGCTTCTATGGTGCTCTTGTCCTTTACTTTGTCGGTTTTATTGAGTAATAATATTGCAGGTACTTTCAGTTTTAAAGAGTTACTGATCGTTTCAAAATCTTCAAGTGGTTGCGTTATATCGTGCATCAGGATCGCAACATCTGCATCCTCAAGCGCACTCTTTACCTGCAGCATCATCTTCTGGTGCAGTTTGTATTTGGGCTCTATTATGCCGGGGGTGTCTGAAAAAACGATCTGGTAGGTAGGCTCTGTCAATATACCTAGTATACGGTGCCGTGTTGTCTGCACTTTGGGAGAAATGATCACCAGGCGCTCGCCCAGCAGCAAGTTCAGCAAAGTTGACTTGCCTGCATTGGGTGCACCAAATATATTTACAAAACCGGATTTGAATGGTTCAGACATAAGTGCGTAAAAATAAGAAGTAATAGCAGATAAACGCACCTATTCAGTGCAACTACATTATACCGAACAATCGATTGCGTATCATCGCCAGAAAATACCATCCGGAGATAACTCGCCAGTAAAAATAGAAGGATATACCTAACTTAAAATTGAGACAGGATCACAGGAGGAGTGATCAAGTGATTTGGGCAGCCGTATTTCTTTGATCCATTACAAGAGGAAGCGAATAAAACTGTAAAAGTGGCTACGGCAATAACGACCGGTAACACAATACGCCTTTTGATAGAAATTAGCTGCATACGTTATAGTTATGAATAGTAAAAAGCTCGTTTAACTTTGTACGAAGATACGAAAAAATATGAAACACATACATTTTATAGCCATTGGCGGCGCCATTATGCACCAGTTGGCTTTGGCACTGCAAAGGCAGGGTTATATTGTTACCGGCAGCGATGATGAGATCACCGACCCTGCCAAAAGCAACCTCAAAGCCGCAGGCCTGCTCCCGGAGCAATTTGGCTGGTTTGCAAACAAGATCACGCCTGCTCCAAGCCAGGGAAAAGGTGCGCCTGATGCCATTGTCTTAGGTATGCACGCCAAGGCAGATAACCCGGAATTAATTGCAGCAACAGAGGCGGGTATACCTGTATATTCATTCCCCCAGTACGTGTATGAGGTCAGTAAAAACAAAAAAAGAGTAGTGGTAGCCGGCAGTCACGGCAAAACGACCATCACGTCAATGATCATGCATATCCTGAAGCACCAGGGTATCAATTTCGATTACCTGGTTGGTGCGCGGGTGGCGGGTTTTGAACAATCAGTGCAGCTTACCGATGCTCCGCTCATTGTGCTGGAAGGAGACGAATACCCGGCTTCCGTAGAAGAGAAAAGACCAAAGATATTCTTCTATCATCCACATATCAGCGTACTCAGCGGCATAGCCTGGGACCATATCAATGTCTTTCCCACTTACGAGATATACTTCAACCAGTTTGAACAGTACCTGCAGGGACTTGATAAAAACGTGAAAGTATTTTACAACAACGAAGACAGTGAAGTGCAAAGAGTAGTTACGGGTAACAGCGAAAACATTACTGCCCTGCCCTACCAGACACCGCCATTCCATTATGAAGATGGTGTTCCGGTAATGGATACTGCTGATGGCCCGGTGAAGGTCTCGGTATTTGGACGGCATAACCTGCTGAATATGCAGGCGGCAATAGATGTTTGTATGGAGCTTGGCGTGACTGAGAAGGATTGCTATGCGGCAATAGCTTCATTTACCGGCGCAGCCCGCAGACTCGAAAAAGTAAAAGAAGAAGAAGGCCTGCTGGTCTACCGCGATTTTGCGCATGCGCCCAGCAAATTGAAAGCAACGCTCAATGCAGTGCGCGAAGCATACCCGGACCATCACCTTGTGGCCTGTTTTGAGCTGCATACGTTTAGCAGTCTCAATGAAAAATTCCTGACTGAGTATGAGCACAGTATGGACTCGGCCGATGATGCGATCGTATACTTCAGCCACCATGCACTTAACATGAAAGGATTGCCGCCGCTCGACCCGGAAGCCGTGAGAAAATATTTTTCGAATAATGACATAAATGTGATCGATGAACGGGCTACGCTGGAAGAAACAGTTAAAAAAATGATCTCCGGCAAGCAGAAACCTGTTTTTTTATTACTGATGAGCTCAGGAACATTCGATGGAATTGACTGGAATACTGTAAGTTCGCATTAGATTTCATACACACACTATGCCAAAGCTTGCTTTAAAACGACCTATCATTTTTTTTGATCTAGAGACAACAGGAACTGACAATGCCAAAGACCGCATTGTAGAGCTTGCTTTCGTGAAGCTTTCGCCAGATGGTAAGCGTGAAAAATATACAAAACGCCTTAATCCCGGCATGCCGATTCCGCCGGAGGTAACGCTGATACACGGCATATCAGACGAAGATGTTAAGAACTGTCCGTCCTTCAAGCAGATAGCTACCACGCTGTATGAATGGATGAAGGGCTGCGATCTTGGAGGTTATAATTCCAGCAAATTTGATCTGCCACTGCTTGCGGAGGAGTTTTTGAGAGCGGGTATAAATGTAGATTTCACCGAGCGCCACATGGTGGATGTGCAGCAGATATTTTTTAAGATGGAAGCGCGCACACTTAGTGCAGCCTACAATTTTTATTGCAATAAAACGTTAGAGAACGCACACAGTGCGGAAGCTGATATTCTCGCTACAATGGATGTGCTGGAAGCCCAGCTGGAACGATACCCTGATATTGGGAGCGATGTGCCCACGCTTCACCAGTTCACCCATACCGATGAATATGTAGACTATGCGCGGCGCATTATTATGAAAGACGGCCACCCGGTTTTCAACTTTGGCAAGCACAAAGGACGCAAGGTGGAGGATATTTTCAATGCAGAGCCCCAATATTATGACTGGATGATGCAAGCTGACTTTGCCTTGCATACGAAACAAAAAATATCGGAGATACTCAACAGGATGAAACTAAAGAAGGCCGGGTTGAAATCATAATAAGAACTTTTGCAAATAATTCACCATAATTCATTACTTAATCGTTATTTTGCCGCCTAATTTTTTCGCCTGAATTGGACAAACTAGTAATTATACCGACCTACAACGAGAAGGAAAATATTGAGAAGATCGTACGTAAGGTTTTTTCTTTGCCCGGTGGCTTTCATCTGCTTATAGTAGACGATGGCTCCCCCGATGGCACTGGCGCTATTATTGAAGGTCTGCAGAAAGAATTCCCACAACAACTTCATCTTATTGAGCGCTCAGGCAAACTGGGCCTGGGCACAGCATATATCACCGGTTTTAAATGGGCATTGCAAAGAGAATACGAATACATTTTCGAAATGGACGCGGACTTTTCTCATGATCCCGAGGACCTTATGCGGCTGTATGACGCCTGCCATAAGGGCCATGACCTGGTTGTTGGTTCACGCTACACACGTGGCGGTAAAGTTGTAAACTGGCCATGGGACCGCATTTTCATTTCTAAGGGCGGTGCCCTTTATACCCGCATAATAACATGGATGCCAGTTCACGATCCTACTGCCGGCTTTGTCTGTTATAAAAGAAAAGTTCTCGCAACCATTCCGCTAGACAAAGTACATTTCGTTGGCTATGCATTCCAGATAGAAATGAAGTACCGCGCCTGGAAGCTTGGGTTTAAAATAGGCGAGGTGCCCATTACATTCAAAGACCGCAAAGAAGGTGTTTCCAAGATGTCCGGCAACATCATCAAAGAAGCCATGTATGGCGTGTGGAAAATGAGGGGATTTTCAAACCACCATTAGTACACACTGTATTAGTATGTTTGTCTTTTAAGGTATAGTTCACTATTTTTGCCGTAACAAATCCACAATGAAACGTAACAACCTAAGTATTTTACTCGCGATATTCCTGGTAGTATTGGCCGTTGTAGCCCGTATTTTTAATGCCCAGCTCCATGTTGCCAATTTCGTACCCATCGCCGCCATCAGCCTTTTCAGCGGAGCCATGATCAAAGACAAGCGCAGCCTTGCCTTTCTCGCACCACTTCTTGGCCAGTTCCTTGCAGATGTGTATTTCCAGTTCTTTACCAATACCCCGGGGTTCTACCCTGGTCAGTGGCTCAACTATGGTGCACTGGTAAGTGTCACCGCCTTAGGTTTGCTGATGAAGCAGCCAAAACCACTCACAACGGTAGCATTCCTGTTCGGCGGCTCTACCCTTTTCTTCCTTGTTTCTAACTTTGGTTACTTCCTTAGCGGCTGGAATGGCTACACGTTCTCCGGCCTCGTTAAGACTTATATTGATGCGATCCCATTCTTCAAATCAACGATGATCGGCGATATGGTCGGCGGTATATTGTTGTTTGGTGGTTACTTCTATGTACAGCAGGCTTTGATGAAAAAAACCCAGAAGGTAGCCGCTTAATATCTTCCTTATAGAAATTCAATAAAAATGGGCGTTTTTCGCCCATTTTTTATTACTTTCAGTTACTATTTTTTGGCATATATTTTGTTGCTTTAGATTAAAATATTCGTATGAAAAAACTCCACCTGGGCTTCTTTGCACTGCTGTGCCTGGCAATAGCCAATTCTTCCTGCCGCCGCTCCCGCGAGATCACGTGCTCGGATGGCACAATAGTGGTTCACCCGGTGGGTTTCACTAAATCTGATTTTGATTCTGCCAGGGTGATCCGGTATCGCAAAGACAATACTATCAGCGATGCTCTCGACAGCACCACAAAAACATTATACAGCAATGATTCAGAACATCACGATACTGCTATCCTGCACTCGTACCCGGCCAGCTACCCCAATAGCGCTGAAGGCTTTATTGTTCCTGGCTATGACTACCGGATCATTCTCCCGGCATCTGGAAGAATTTTTACGATCACAGATATTACGCTAAGCGGGCAAACCCATCAAACGATCTCTTCCAATACTTTTGAAAAAGTACTTCATGTGTGCTACAACGGCGTGGTCCATGTAGCTGTTGACGCCAATGTATATACCAGCACTGCCGGCCAACCCAGCATTTCAGTCGAGATCGTCAAGTAGCGACTATTGTTGGTAACGGATAAAAGGAGATCGCCCGCAACAAAAATTGCGGGCGATCTCCTTTATAAAT
>CANJQU010000058.1 GCA_947476485.1 Chitinophagaceae bacterium | reverse complement strand
TTTATGTTGCGCATAAGAGGTCAAAGATAAGAGATATGCCGATAAGTTGATAAGAGACCCGCCAGGTGATAAGTGATAGGTTGATAATAGACAAGTTGAAAAAAGACAGGTTTACTCTAACCACTGCAAACTTACGCCCGATCACAAATTTGACGATATGGAAGACCTTGCGACAAACAAGTACACTATTGCACAACCGATCTCAACTTGTCTCTTGCCGCTTATCTCTTATCAACTTAAAACGGGTACCCGATCGAAATATTGAAGATGATATTATTGGAGCGCCAAGTGGAGTTGTAAAGGTCTATATCCTTAAACACCCATCCTCCGTTTGAAAGCACATAGGGTTTCTTCACAGGCATGGCCACATCAATACGCAAAGTCAGGAAGGATGCAATGTCAAAACGGGCGCCCGCGCCCAGGTCGGCAGCAATGTCTTGTCCCAGCGTGGCGAAGGAAAACTCACCGCCTGCATAACTGGTGTCTTTTTTTGCCAGCCATATGTTTCCCGCATCTGCAAATATCGCCCCGTTCATCTTTACTGCTCCTGAAAACAAGGGTGTTATCGGGAACCGGAATTCTCCGTTCAGCTCCAGCTTTATATCACCTGTCCTGTCTATCTGGTTGCTCTTGCTGCTGTCATTGAAGTAGCTGCCGGGCCCAAGTGTGCGTATGCGCCATCCCCTGAGGCTGTATGGTCCGCCGGAGAAATACTGCTTGATATAGGGTAAAGTGATCGATTGGCCATATGGCAACCCGATGCCACCCGAAAAGCGAAAAGCGAAGACAGATTTCGGAAGTGTAAAATAGTGGCGCCCGTCGAAGTCGAATTTGCTGTATTGCGCAAAGCGTCCTGCTTTGTACCCATCTATAGCCGCTGATCCCGCCTGGTTGAGCCCGCTCAGCAATCCGCCGGCTTCTTCAAACGACAGTTTCATGTACGAATAATTCAGGCCATGTTTCTTATTGTTGTTGTCAAAGGTAAATGACACGTTTTCACCTTCAATGAAGTTGCCCTTGTAGCTGTTCCGCAGATATTCATTGGTAGAAAGCACTCTCTTGAACGAATCCGATTCTATCACGTTGATGATATTTACAAACGCCGGTGAAAAGTTCCATGATTTTGTGGGGCTTTCATGCCAGCTATACGACAGGTTAGCGCTGGTGTTTTCCAGCGTAAAGTAATTCACCCGGTCAATTACATTTTCACCAACACTGAAGATCGTATGCGGCAGATTGCTATTGCCGAACAGTCGTGCCGGCAGTGGTGCAATGAATTTTGGAAAGTCGATACTGGCGTTTATACCGTAGTACTTTGTTTGCAGGGTGAAGACCTGGATAAGATCGCCTCCTTTGTTATAGTTCAGCTCTATACCTCCGTTCACACCTACGGTCAGCAGGTTTGCTCCCTTTGCGAAATTCCGGTTGCGCACATTCACTCCTATCGAGCTGCCCAGTGAATAGGTCGAGCCGCTGGAGATTACCGGGTTAACTGTAAAGTCCAGTCTTTTCACCTTGTTTAGAAAAATGTAGCAGTCCAGCTTATTTTCCGGCCCCTTTCTCGGCTTGAAATCAATATTGATATACTGGAATGTGCCCAGGTCATTCAGCTTCTTTAACGTCTTGTCATAATCGCTTTGGTCAAAGTATGCTCCAGGGAAAAGGTAGATATGCTCAAATATCACCCGTGCATGGATGTATTTGTTGTGGTACCTGAAAAAAACGCTGTCTATAAGTTCCGTCTCCATGGTGCTGTCCTTCACATCTTTGATGCTCGTGAAATCCGGGAATACAGTGACGCTGGCTATAGTATATTTTTTATAGGCTTTGGCATCATCCGCAAGCCTTATGGTGCCGGTTATATCTATTTTATGGTCATCGCCTCGCTTCGTTGGCGAAATGAAATTGATCGCATTCTCAAACGGGCTCTCCACGTCTTTGAATACGGTTTTGTCCACCGTATCCAGCCCGCGGATAAAATTCACATTTTCCTGCGAAAACCAGTAATAGCCATTATTGCGGATCAATTGTGTTATCCTGCTTCGCTCTTCTTCAAGTAGCGAATACGTAAAGTCTTTGCCCTTTACCAGTGCGCTCTCCGTCATCTCGGACTGTACTATGCGCGATATTTCACTGTCGTCAATATCGTAGCTAACGTTATTGATCTTGTAGTTAACTCCCGCCGTCACGTAATATTCCGGGTAGGCTTTCTTTTTCGAAAACCTGACGGTGTCTTTGATCGTTGCATAAAAGTACCCCTGTGTGTTCAGGTAGTTCTTCATGTTCTCAGCAGACCGGGCCATTTTTACCGAGTCGAAAATCTCGGGCCTTTCCACTGATTTCGGGAGCGATGTGTCCGGCAGGTCATGCAGCCGGTAATAGTGCCGGTTATAGAAAATAAGCTTAAAAGGTATGCCGAAAAGGGTACTGTTCCTTTTCTGCATCATATACCTGCCCAGGTTGTCTTTTAATTCCCCCTTATTAGCGATCTTTTTTTCCGTCTTGAATGTGAGCTTGTTATTTCTGACGAGGTACTGATTGTCGCCGAGGTGTTTCGTAGTATTGCAGGCTACCGGCAGAATTAATGCCGCCAGCAGTAAATAAATAATGATGTTCCTTTTATCAAATCCTCTTTTGCCCATCAGGTAACTACAATTTTATTATAGTTTTGCAACGTATGCTCTCGAAAGCGCAAAATAAATACATTCGGTCGTTAACACAGCAGAAATTCCGCAATGAATATAGGCTATTTATCGCGGAAGGGGAAAAGATAGCGCTCGAATGGCTGATGGCCAAAACACATGTGCAGACTATTGTTGCTACTGAGGACTGGGTCGCGCAACACCAGGCTGCTATATCGCGCCACCCCGAGGCAGAACTGCACATCGTAAAAGCGGCAGAGCTGGCAGCATTGTCATCTCTTCAGGCGCCCAACCAGGTGTTGCTCGTTGTTCCCATACCGGCAGAGCAGGCAATACCGCAGTTGAGCGAATGGTATCTTGCTTTAGACGATATCCAGGATCCCGGCAACATGGGCACCATCATCCGCATCGCAGATTGGTTTGGTATCCGCCATATAGTCTGCTCACCGGGATGCGTTGACGTATACAACCCGAAAGTTGTGCAGAGCGCAATGGGTGGGCATTTGAGAGTCAGTATTTATGAGTCAGACCTGGTACCTTTTCTTTCAGGCAGTAACCTGCCAAAGATCGCAGCTACATTGCAAGGCACCAGTGTCTATGATATGGCGCGCCTTGATGCAGGTGTACTGATCATTGGTAATGAATCGAAAGGGGTATCGGGTAGCGTTGGCGCATTGGCCACACAGGCGGTCACTATCCCGCGAAGGGGCGGCGCAGAATCGCTGAATGCAGGAGTTTCCGCAGGCATACTTTGCGCACTGTTACTTCCGTGTTAAAAATATGTTGCACCGTGGCGCAGATTAAACATTATCAGGACATTGCAGTCTAAATAGCAGAAGATCATCTTTTATGAAACACATATCTCTTGTTTTCTTGTTTATTGTTGCAGGCGTTTCGATAGCAGCCGCACAAACCATGTTCAAAGTTCGCCTCAGCGATAATACACAGCTCAATGTATCAGTAGATGGGCGGTATTTTAATAATGCAGGCACCTCCGTGACCGTCGGTGATCTCCCGCCTGGTCTGCATACTTTTTCCATCTATGCTGTGCGCCAGAACAGGCGGGGAAGGTCGCGCCTGGAGAATATATACTCCGGCCAGATCGTAACGCACTATGGTTATATAACCATATTTACCTATGATCCTTATAGTCGGGACAACAGGGTAGAGGATCAGGAGATTAACAGTTATACGCAGTCGGCTCAGCGCGGCAACAGCAATACCGGAAGCTACGAACAAAGCACAAACCCGCCGCAGGTTAATAATAACAGCAACGATTACGGCAATGACAATAAATATATAGACCCTTCAATGCCAGTTGCTTCACCGGTTCCGCCTGACGCCATTGGCACGCTCACAGACGATAAAACAATCGGGCTGAAGACAAAAGTGGCAGCTAAAAAAACGGACACGGAAAAATGGAACATCCTGAAGGATGAGCTCAAAGATGAAAAAATGTCTACAGGCCAGGTCGGTGTATTTATGGATTGGTTCAGTTTTGAGAGCACCAAAGTAGACTTTGCAAAATGGGCATACCCTAACACGGTCGATAAAGAGAACTACGCAAATCTGGAAAGTAAACTGACGTATAAAAACTACGAGGAAGATCTCGATAAGTTTATAAAAGACAACAGCAAATAACAATAGTAAATTTCAAAATTGAAATTCCAATCGGTATTACCTTCTAAACTCAGGAGATGGATTTTGGTGTTTCAATTTTGGCATTTAATAAGAAGTACCTGTTATACAATTTACCCGTACCAAACCCGATCATACAACCCAACATTGCGCCGCAGGTTACATCCAGCGGAAAATGCACACCCACATATACCTGGGCGGCTGCTACTGCGCCCGCCCATAATATAGCCACCGGCCATACCCATTTCGCCATCGTTCCCAGCGTCATCGCGCTGAATACCGCCAATGAAAAATGATTGGAAGCATGAGAAGACGGAAAGCTGTACCCGCCGCCGCATGGCACAATAAGATGGACGATACTTTTCAGGTATGGGTTATTACAGGGCCGCAACCGGTGAAAGTACGGCTTCAGTAGTGTAGCGCTTACCTGGTCAGAAATTATGAAAGTAACAATAAAGAACACACACCAGATCCAGCCCTTGCGCCCGAACCTGCCCGGAATGAACAGTGCCAGGAATAAGTACAGCGGTGCCCAGAACCATTGATTTCGCAGGAATGGCTCTATCTGGTCCAGGTATCGGTTATGCCATTGGGTGTTCAGATAGTACCACGCCACATGGTCATAATAAACCACCAGTTCTCGGAACGTCTTAGGCATATTTCTTTTTGAAGATCATGATCAGGCGGGAGGAGTGCATCGGGTCATACGGACCAAGCTGGTAATCTCCGAAAGTGCTTACAAGGTACATGTCTGCCGGCTTGAAGATCTTCACAAAATCAGTTTGTGTGAAAGCCGCTACACGCTCGGTATATTGCCTTTGTTTCTTATCTGCATCAACGAAGTTTATCTCCTTGATAATGTGCTTATGCTCGATTTTTCGTTTGATGTTAAACGTGTAGCTACCTCTCACTACCGTTTCTTCCGGCACAAAATTAGCCAGCACCTGCTCTGCATTCAGATAATCTACTACCAACATCCCGCCGTTTTTTAAGGCAGCAGCAAACGACCTTGCTGCCAGCGCATGGTCGCGGTCATGCGCGAAATACCCGAAGCTGGTAAAAAAATTAAAAGCGTAATCGAAGTAATTAACGTAAAACGGCAGCCGCATATCCTGCACAAAAAACTGCAGGTTGTCGGCTTCAAATGCTTTGGCCTTTTCGATGCTGGGGTACGAAATGTCTATACCCGTTACATCAAATCCGTGTTCGGCAAGTTGTTTTGCAAAACGGCCCTCGCCACATGCTATATCCAGCATGCGGCAGCTTGCCGGAGGTCGCAGATAATCCAGTAGATTTTCTACAAACTCCTGCGCTTCATACTCATCCCTGTTTTGATACAGGATCTTGTAAAACGGAGACCCAAACCAATTTTCGAACCAATTCATCAATTATGATTAGCAATGTGTGATCGCAGGTTCAAAAATAGCTTATTGAAATTAGTAAACGGCAGAATATGCCAAATAAAATAATCTTTTATCGGCGGTAAACAGATGTAAATAACATAGAGGTGCCGTGCCTACGGCTGAAAGAATGCTAATGATCATCTCTCGGATCAGGAGTCTAACCCGCCCATCGTTGGCGTTTTAGCGCCCATTACGGCCGCATCAAGCAAGCTGATCTGTTTCAGCTTTTTTACTCTCTCGGTCTTTTTTGCTGCTATCTTCTTCGCGGATGTCTTCTTCACGTTTCTCATATGATAAAGTTCTCAACACAAAGAATTCTATGTTGTTGTCGATGCTTAGAATACTGAATTGCTTGCCCATGCTGTTTCGCCTCATTTATCGTTTCAAATCCGTTCGTTCTTCTCTATGCCTAACTTTCTGTTTTTCAAGATCGATACCATAACCACGCGATGTTAATTTACGTATCTGAACTCGAATGTGTTGCAATACATCTCTAAAAACCGTGCCAGACTATACAAGTGGATTGTCATTTTTTTATCACGAATTTGCGGTTGCCATAACTAACGGGTTATCAACATAGTACGTTCCTATTAATCACAGAACCTTCATTGTTGCCGGGCATTTCTTTTGGCATGATTGTACTATATGTATCTTCAAACACACATTATGCCGATCTTAACCATCATTATTGTTATTGTACTCGTAGGTCTTGCCTTATGGTTTGTGGATACTTACATCCCCATGAATGCCACTATTAAGCGCATATTGCAAGCCGTTGTTGTGCTTGTGCTTATTATCTGGCTGTTACAGGTATTTGGTGTATTGGGATCCCTTAATAACGTCAGGATTAAGTAGTAACGACTCTGCTGAAATCGACAATAGCTATATAGATATTTTTACGTCTTCGGCGAGTCTCAGCTTCTTCAGCGGGACTCGCCGATACTCGTGTAAGACACTTTGCACCCCAAGCAGAAATCTCAATAACCATATAGATTTTTCGTCTTGGGCCGCATCCTGTTTCAATCTATCTTTGTGACGGGATTTATCCTTTTCAGCCTTTTCCAGTAACACACAACTTTCGCTTTTCAGCCTACTCCGTTATCGCAGGTCGGTAAAATCGGTAAATCTTGATTGACCTGCCTACCGGTAGGCAGGTCTGATGTTCAGCCAAATGGGGTAGGATGAGACATTCTGGGGCATGAAATGGGTAATCCACCTGAACTCGCCAATCTGTGAAATCTATTAATTTGATTAATCCGCAAATGTCATCGTGAGCCTGGCCGAACGACATACAAATGCCCCACGCTGTGGCAAAACGGGAAATTTGAATAATCATAATGAATAGGCCAAATCAGTTGTCAATAAAGGAATGCAGCTGATTTGATCCCAAAACACAATGCCCCATATAGCGCCAATAAAAATTTAAAAAGATGGGACATTCAAAAACAAAGAGACATAAACAACAACTGTGGTAGAGACGGCCTGCCTGCCGTCCCCAGACAACACAAACCAAACACGATCAACTACCAGACGGACAGATTGCCAACTGAAAATGCCCCACGGTGGGTAACAATGGGAAATGTGAATGAATCATAATAATTGAACCGAAACCATTATCAGCAAAGGAATACAGCCGATTTGACAGAAAACAAAATGCCCCATACAAAATCAATAAAAACTAAAAAAAATGGGACATTCATAAATCAGGATAGCTAACTAACACCCATGGTAGAGACGGCCTGCCTGCCGTCCCCAGACAACACGATTCGCGAAGCATGGGGTACAATGGGGCATCGCGAGTTGGGTCAAGTGCTTAAAAATCAATAATTTAGCAAAATAGATGCCCCGGATTTTTATTTCGCGATGCATGGGATTGAAGAGAAAATCAAGAAAATCCTGAAATCCTTTAATCAAGGTTCAAGACAGTTCGGAAATATTTTTCTCATTTTGATTTTTTAATTTTAAATTCCCTTACCTTTGCCGTCCAAATTCTAATAAAGCTCTTTTTACAAGGTTGAATTGGAAGAAACAGTAGTATGTCATCCTGAGCGTAGTCGAAGGATGGCAAATGAAAATTCGTTAACACCAAAAATTAAACAATGGCTAAAGAAATCAGTGGCTTCGTAAAGCTACAGGTAAAAGGCGGCGCTGCAAATCCAGCACCTCCTATCGGCCCGGCGCTCGGCTCTAAAGGCGTCAACATTATGGAGTTCTGCAAGCAGTTCAACGCTCGCACACAGGACAAAGTAGGTAAAGTACTTCCAGTAACACTTACCGTTTACACAGACAAGTCTTTCGATTTCGTGATCAAGACTCCTCCGGCTGCTATACAGCTTATGGAGTTGGCTAAGCAACCGTCTGGTTCTAAGGAACCAAACCGCCAGAAGGTCGGTAAGGTGACTTGGGCACAGGTAGAAGAAATTGCCAAAGACAAGATGCCCGATCTTAACTGCTTTACCCTTACCAGCGCTATGAGCATGGTTGCAGGTACAGCACGCAGCATGGGGTTCACTGTAGAAGGCACGCCACCTGCAGGCATCACCGTTAAATAAGATCAGTTTTCCTGGTCTGAACAAACAACTTTTGGTTCACTTTTAACTTTGACTTAAGTCATGGCAATCACTAAAAAAAGAAAGGCTGTAGAAGCCAAGCTCGATAAAAACAAACAATACACACTGGCTGAAGCGGCTAACGTGGTGAAGTCGATCAACCTCACCAAATTCGACAGCTCAGTGGATGTGCACGTGCGTCTTGGGGTAGACCCTAAGAAAGCCGACCAGGCGATCCGCGGCACAGTTACCCTGCCACATGGCACGGGTAAAACAAAGCGCGTACTCGTGCTTTGCACACCAGATAAAGAAGCAGAAGCAAAAGCAGCAGGCGCCGATTTCGTAGGCCTGGATGAGTTTGTAACTAAAATAGAAGGTGGATGGACAGATGTGGACGTTATCGTTGCTACTCCGTCGGTGATGCCTAAAATTGGCCGCCTGGGTAAGATCCTCGGTCCTCGTAACCTGATGCCGAACCCAAAGACCGGTACGGTAACTAACGACGTAGCCAATGCGGTTAACGAAGTAAAAGGCGGTAAGATCGCATTCAAGATAGACAAGGCGGGTATCATCCATGCCTCTATCGGCCGTGTATCTTTCGCTCCTGAAAAGATAGCTGAAAATGCTCAGGAGCTGATCAATACACTGGTACGTCTGAAGCCAGCTACTGCAAAGGGCGCTTACCTGAAAGGTATCAGCCTTGCCTCTACCATGAGCCCCGGCTTGATGATAGATACAAAGTCAGTATCGTAATTGATATGAAAATTTGCAAATGAAAAATTTGCAAATTCACGTAGAAGTAAATTGAAAAATTGATTTAATAACATTTTGAAGATCACGGAAATCATAAACTGAGTGCCATTTGCACATTTCCACTTTTTCAAATTTTCAAATTAAATATCATGACACCTGCTCAAAAAAATGAAGCAATAGAAGTACTGAAAGGTAAATTTACCCAGTACGATAACTTTTACATCACCAATACCGAATCATTGTCGGTGGCACAGGTGAGCAAGCTCCGCAGGCTTTGTTTCGAAAAGAATGTGGAAATGAAGGTTGCAAAGAATACCCTCATCAAGAAAGCCCTCGAAAGCTTTAACGATGAGAAATATGCCGGAGTTTACGAATCTCTGCACGGTGTTACTGCACTTATGTTCTCTGAGTCGCCGAAAGAACCAGCGATGATCCTTACCTCTTTCCGCAAAACAAACAAGGAAAAGCCGGTATTGAAAGCTGCTTTGATAGGTACAGACATCTTCACTGGCGACAACCAGTTGAAGGCGCTCACCAACATCAAGACGAAGAACGAGCTTATCGGCGAAGTTATCGGCTTGCTCCAGTCTCCTGCAAAACGCGTTCTGGCTGCACTGTTGCACCACCACGAGTCAAAAGCAGGCGCAGAAGCTGCAGAAGCTTAATGTGAAAATGTGCAAATTCAAAATGTGCAAATTCTCATTACGACAAACAGGCAATTAGTTAAAAATAAAAGTTCTTTGAAATGATAGAGTTAGGAAAAGGAAATGTCGCGGTAGACAAATCTTTCGAATTAGCTCTCGGTATAATTGACTTTTCTGAGTTGCTTTCAGGCAAAGGAAAAACAGTAGTTTCAAAACAGTTGCTTCGTTCAGGTACGGCCGTAGGTGCGTTGGTCTCCGAAAGCCAGGATGCTGAAAGTAAAGCTGATTTCATTCATAAGATGAAGATAGCGTTGAAAGAAGCGAAAGAAACATACTACTGGCTTACTCTTTGTGATAAAAGCCCTCATTTACCTTCTGAATTGAAACTAAATGCTCTTTGCGAAGAGAACATTAAGATACTTTCAAAGATCGTTATTAGCTCAAGAGGTAGTAAGTAAAAGTGAATTAGAAATAGACCGGAAATGAGTGAATTTGCATATTTGCACATTTATTTATTTCCACATTAAACAAGGCTTCCAAGTCCAATATATAGTTACACAGTACAAGTAAACAATTTTTAAAAACAACAACTAAAAAAATAATACAATGGCAGACGTAAAAGCATTAGCCGAACAATTGGTAGCCCTTACTGTAAAAGATGTACAGGAACTGGCAAACGTATTAAAATCTGATTATGGCATTGAGCCAGCTGCAGCTGCAGTTGTAATGTCTGGTGGTGGTGGCGAAGCTGCTGCTGCTCCTGTTGAGAAAACAGCATTCACTGTAATCCTGAAGAACGCCGGCGCTTCTAAGCTGAACGTTGTAAAAGCAGTGAAAGACCTTACAGGCCTTGGCTTGAAAGAAGCAAAGGAACTGGTTGACGGCGCTCCTAAGAACGTGAAAGAAGGCGTAAGCAAAGCAGAAGCTGACGATATAGCTACCAAGCTGAAAGAAGCAGGTGCTGAGATCGAGATCGCTTAATTCCAAGATCATAGTACAAATGAACAAACCCTGCTCACGCGGGGTTTGTTCATTTTGTTTACCAGCACTATAGGGATTAACGATAGCGTCTTTTCGCCTCTACGGTTAATTCCCCCTGTTATGCCCGCTTGGGCCAGGACACATTGAAACGCAAATGCACCACCCGGCGAACGCTACCTTTACCTTAACTTGCTGGACCTTGCTACACCTCTTATCTTTGGACTCACTGCCGAAGAAGTGCAGGAACGCAGCATAAAGGCGGGGTAATCCAAAATGAACCGGGATGAAAAAGATTCCTTCAATAAAAGAATCAGATATCGTTAGCGAGATGACGTTCGAGCCATTGTCTAAAAAGAACTGGCCGCTGTTCGTTCAGTTATTTGGTGAGCGCGGCGGGTGTGGCAATTGCTGGTGCATGTACTTTCGCTTGAAGAAGGATGATTTCGTGCAAGGGAAGCTGAATGACGGCAACAAAGAGCGCATGAAGGAAATGGTATGGGCTGGTGCTCCCACGGGCGTGCTGGGTATCTATGAGGGCCAGGCGATAGGGTGGTGTGCGTTCGCGCCAAGGGAAGATTATCTGAAACTGGAAAACTCCCGGGTGCATAAGCGCATTGACGATACGCCTGTATGGTCAGTTACCTGTTTCTTTGTCGATAAGAATTTCAGGCGCATGGGGGTATCTGTTGCGATGTTGAAAGGGTTGATCGGAATAGCAGGGGAGAAGAAAGTAAAAGTTATAGAGGCATACCCCACCATACCTACACAACCTTCATTGCCGGATTCTTTTGCCTGGATCGGGCTGTATAAGTCATTTGAACGGGCAGGCTTTAAAATCGTTGACAGGACGTCTAAGAGCAGGCCAATGGTGCGCTACTACCTGTAGTATTAATGGATGCCCGGGTATGGCTCTTTTGGTTTATCTTTTTCGAATTTGCCGGAGTATACCAGGTTACCATTTCTTGCAAAACATTCGCCCTTGCCGCTTTTAATACCGTCTTTCCAGTCGCCTTTGTAGGTTTTGCATTTCTTGCAATAGCTAATGCTTCTTTTTGCTTTCTTTATACTCACGGTATATTCGCCGTAGCCATTCTTCCTGTCGTTCTCAAAATGACCGCTATACCTGTCTCCTGATTTCCATAAAAAGGTGCCCTTGCCATTCTTCTGGTCGTTCCGCCATTCGCCTTCATAAGCATCTCCATTGGCATAGTAATAGCTGCCTTTACCGCTCCTGAGGTTATTTTCAAAGTGACCTATATATTTGTCCTTATTGATCCAGTAGTAGGCGCCCTGGCCTGTGCGGATATTCCTTTCGTAATGGCCTTCGTATTTTTCGCCGTTCTTCCAGCGGCAGGTGCCGTGGCCGTGGAACTGGTTGTTCAGGAATTGGCCGGTATAGCTGTGGCCTACCGCCCACAGGAATGTGCCGGTGCCGTTTTCCAGATCGTCTTTCCATTCCCCTTCGTATATATCCCCGTTCTCAAAATAAAAATTGCCCTTGCCGTTTTGCCTGTCATGCTCAAAGTGCCCGACATACCTGTCACAGCTTGCCCAGTTAAAAACACCCTCTCCCGATCTTTCTCCCTGTACATAATGCCCTTCATATTCATCGCCGTTTCTCCAGAAGAAGTGACCCAGGCCGTCCTCCCGGCTGTTCTTATATTCCCCCTCATACCGGTCTCCCCCCGAAAAGTAATAGATGCCTTTTCCGTTCAGCATGTTATGTGCCACCTGCCCCTCATACCGGTCTCCGGATCGCCAGTAGAATATCCCGCTGCCCGACTGCTCATCCTTCTCCCATCCGCCCTCATACCTGCTGCTGTCTGCATAATAGAACACGCCCTGCCCGGATTTCTCACCGTTCAGAAAGTTGCCAAAATATTTGTTGTTGCTGTCATATTCCTGCGTGCTATAGCCATCGGGTATCCCGAGGGCCCCGCCATTTTGCAGTAATAGTTGTTGTGCGATGACATTTTTATTGTGCATGGCCCAGTAGAGTGGGGTATTCTTTGAGCGTGCCGTTATGTATAGCGCATTTACCGGTATTCCGCCTCTAAGGCAAGTGCCGATGAGCGATGTGTCTCCCTGGTACGCAGCCTCATGCAGCAATGTCCAGCCCTGCTTATTGGTAGCGGTAATAGTTGCTCCCCTGGCAATCAGGTCTCTCAGTATGCTTATATCTTTAGGCGATGGTTTTTCGAGCTCTGCTCTGAGCAGTTCTGTAGCTACTCGTTTTTTATGTTCAGGGGTGTTATTGGTGTCGGCAATAACGACATTTTTTTTGGATGGTCGCTTTGGTGTATTCTGAGCAAATACGCCACCGGCGCTCAAAAAGACTAGTAAGCCAATAAACGTTCTGAAAACAACACTATTCATTATTTACCTGTGATATTTGCCGCAGAGCACTGCATTGTTACTTGCAAAGTTAGCTAAGATACTAAAAACAAATGTTAAGGCTACCGGAAAACCGGCGGGCCATAAAATGGGTAGGGGCTCAAAATCTTGAACCCCTGCAACTATGATCCCGATAATAATTTATTGAATTTCGATCTTCCTTGTTATTGTTTCCTCTCCGGATAGTACACGTAACAAATATATCCCTTTCGCAAGCCCGGTGGTGTTATAAGTAGTGTGTTGCAGCTTAGTGGCAACCCCGTCAGCGACCACGGCCACCTCGCGGCCCAGTACATCGGTGAGCGTCATGTGGACATGCCCATTTCCGGCGCCTTCAAATACTATGTTCAGCTCATTTTGCGCAGGGTTAGGGTAGAGTTTCAGGGAAGAAGAAATGTTGTGCAGTTCAGCTACGCCCGCCGAATGAACCTGTACAGGCGCATAAGACACAGCCTTGTTGGTATAACTTCCGCCGATCTGCGTAGTCAGCAGTATGGCTAGTAATGGACTGTGGTAATTAGGCACGTACCATGCATAGGTCTCAAGCCGGAATGTCTGCATAACAGGAAAGCCAAAAAGGTTTGCACTGTCTACAAATATTTGCGTAGAGTGTATTCGCAGCACGTTGCTGTCCGCAATGCCAGGCAAATTTAATATTCCGTAGCCATCGCAAACAACATGAATAGTACCTGTTTCGTGAACAATATTGGTGTCAAGCGTTATTAACCCGGAATAACCATCGTCAAACGAATCAAGATAGGTAAAAGGGTAACGTATCTGATCTATTGGGTCTGAATAAACTGCGTTGGTGTCGGTAGCAATATAGTATCCGTTTTGTGATAGCTTGGCTGACGATGCAATGTAGTAAGGGATCAGGTGGGTGGATTGGGCTACAATTGCATAGCTGCTCCCCGGGAACATGGAGCAACTAGGTGTTGCAGAACAGGCAGTTGCAGTCCCGGTATCGATTGATGTAGTTGTCAGTGTGTTGAAATTCCAGGTGATGTTAGCACCACCGGCACCGGGAACAACACCCGTAGTGTCACAAATGCGGCTGGCAAAAGCATCTCCGATCTGTGGGCTAAAGTTGGCTGCTGTAAGAATTGGTTGTGCGTAGGATGCTATAGATAATCCTACTAATAGAAGCGAGGGCAATAGTTTTTTTAACATGATATGGTTTTTTGTGGTAAATTAATTCAGCAAAGTTACTGAATTAAATGAAGTTATGTGAAAGGGTGCATTTAATCAACCTGACGGTACTCAGCTAGTTCTTGTATAAACTGCATATATGACTATATTTGTAACAATTAAATACTTAAGCGGTACTCGTGAAAAAAATCTATTCAATCTTTTTTTTGTGTGCCATATTTCATTTGGCAAATGCGCAATTGGTTACATTCCCTGATGTGAAAAAAGGTGAGTACCGTTATATAATTGAAACAGAGGAACATTGGAAACCAACGAGTCAATTTAAGCGGGCAAACCCGGATATCTTAACAAGGGGAACGTTTTTCTTATCTAAAAATAAATATTGGAATTCAAATTCATATCCTGCTGTGCTGTGCCGGAATAATATAGATATTATTGCTCCCGGACGGATATTTATCATGTTTAATGGCGATGAAATGCCAGACCTTGACGGGTCTGAAAGCGAAAAGTATCCGAATGGAATGGATTTTATTCCTCTTTATAGTGACGAAGATTGCATGAATTGGAGATTAGGTACAAAAATATATAGCAACCAAGGGTTATATAATATAGACATTAAGTTTTCGGGTAAATTTTTAGATGTTCAGGATAAATACATTTCACTTAATAACGCTTACAAAAATGCCGTAGCGCGTGCGTTTAGTACGCACAGGTTTTCTAATTATACTACGCAGCCATTGGCTTCGTTTAACCTCGCAAAAGAGGAAATAAGTGCGGCCGACCTTTTCTTTGAATTCAGTATAGACGGCGTTTGGACAAATGCAAAAGGAGGTGGGAAAGAAATTCAGGGAGAGACGTTTGATTACGGTTGTTTTTATAAACTAGCTATCCGCGACTGCTCTGGTAAAATCTTAAAAACATACGGGCAATCTGTTTTTTCCGGTTTTCTTTGCCATCAAAAATATTTTCCCAGTGAGGTTGATTTTTCAAATGCTATATTTTTCGGATACACTTATTCTGCGGCTATCGAATGCCTTCTAAGCCAGTATGCCGTCGATAATGATATTAAAAAGGAGATTGCGAAGAGGACTACAGCATTGAGAATTCAAACATATTCGGATAAAAGCATCATTCAGCTTTTCAAATTGAAATCTGAAGCGAATCATTTCCGTCATTGCCAAATGAATGTTATTTATGGATTGAATGAACTGGATCAATATATTAAACGCTTGGGTGGTCAAGGGTTAGATCTTTCAAACATTAAGATGCCTGTCAACAGCAATCCCAGGATAATTTCCCAGACACAATTTGACAAAGGTTCGTCCGTTGTTGCTGGTGTAGCGGGAGTGACTTCTTTAATAGTTAACCAATCGGAAAAAGCCAAAATACGTGATTTCAGTGATGAGGCGGAAAAGTACAAAGCAACATTTAGTAGATTTGTTGAGTCAGAAGAAAAAGCGGTTGCAGCCTATAATAAACTGGTTCAAGCCGCGCCGACAACAGATGTAAGTCAGATCGGAAATCCAGGGCTGGCAAGCGGCTCAAACTCGAATAAAGACAATGTGTCGCAAATAGCTCCTGACGCTGATCTGGAGCACTATTGGGATGAGGGTAACTCTGCAGCCAATAACAGTCAAAACAGGCAAACGAACACGAGTCAACCAAATTACGGCAGTTCACGTCAAAATACGCAGCCACAGGAACCTCAATCAACTCAATATGCCCAGCCGCAGGCACCCCAAACCACCCAAAATGCCCCGTCACAAGAGCGCAAATCGGGTACTCCTGATTTTTGGGATGATGCTGGAGCCGCGAAAACAAATACCACAGCCAAAACGAATCAAACAAGCACGGCAAACTCACTAAAGCCAATTTCTACTTCGTCTGATCTGCAAAACAATTTCGATAAGGCCGATCAGTCGTTGAGCCAGAGTACCGCAAATTCATTGAATAAAATAAATTCAGTTGAAAAGGGTAACATGGCCTGGACTAATTCAACTTTTGAAAAGTATAAGGCGGATTTAGATGCGGCTGCCGCAAAAAAGAATAGTGAAAAGGGAGGGAAAAAGGGGAGCCAAAATGGTTGCCCTCAAGCGGAGGCTTGTGCTGAATGCGATGTTAAACAGGTAGAAAAAAAATGTTCCATTTATAGTAGTAGTTCTTGTGTGAAACAATGTCAAGTTGATTGTATGAAAAAATATTTGGAATATTGTCCAGATTCGTTCACTGAAGATGACAAAAAGAAAATACAACAAGTGATAAGTGTTACGGAAAATGAAATTAGAAATATGCGATAATGTCTTCGATAACTTTTACGAGTTTCCTGAAAATTGGGGTTGGCGTATTACTACAGCTTATTGTTTGTGTTTTTGCCTGCGCACAATCTGGAAGCAGGAGTTTAGAGCCCGCAAACCGGGCAACAAAAATTTTCACAAATTCCATTCCACCGCAGTTGCCTTGGAGCGACCCGCTAGTTGGAGCAGGTGGCTACCATAGGCCATACGTTACCGACTGGAGTACTATACCGATTGATGTATCTGGTTGCGTCTTTTGGAAAGCGACTGTAGACACGTACATCGTTAATTTTAATGATGAAGTTCAGGGTGGGTGTAATTTTCAAGGGTTTATATACCTTCAAAACAGGTGCAGCGAAGACATCGAATTTGATTTATTAGTTGAACTTGGGGTCAGTACATGTAATTGTGCGATTGAAGCCAGGTCTTTTAAACCATGCAATGCTAAAGTAATCAGGAGGCATCTGTTACTTCCGGGAAATATTTTTGAGCAGTTGGTCGTGGGCGAGAAATTTCATCAAATAGCAGAGCCTGGGCCACAGGCCGTGAACGTAATAAAAAAGGCCCTTTCCTCTCCTGTTCCGGGTTTTCCGAAGGAGGTGGCCGAGATACACATAAAGTCCTGTTACGATGACCCTATCATTGGAGGTATTAGAGAAAATATTGACAGCGTATTTTCGGATGTTGAAAAAATAATTAATTCACAGACTGAAGCAGGTTATTGGCGTGATTATGTGTTAAACGCATTCACCTACAGGCGAAAGTCTATCAGAGAGGAACTCGGTCTGTTATGTAACGCCGTTGAACAAGGATGGCACGTAGTGCGGGCTCCTAGGTGCGAGCCTGTTGGCGTGTGTGTTTCCTGTAAAGGTACCGGCATTGAAAGATGTACACAATGCACGGAAGATGGGTACAGTCTATTGCCAGATGGACAAATTGAGATGACTATTGATGCTAAACATAAAGTCAGATGCCCAGTAGATTTAAAATGCCATGGTAAATACATGCCGTGTCACGACTGTTTTGGCAACGGGCTAAATGCCTGCGATAATTGCAAATTCCGTGGAACTGGTTTTAATTTGCGATAATTTGAAAAATAAAATGTCTTTTTATGAGTAGAAATTTATCATTGGTTAGAGTTATTGTAATGGCGTTTTGCGTAGTCCTTTCCGTCGGGTCTCACGCGCAAGACAAAAATACCCAGGCAATAGTGTACTATAATAAGGCCGAGACTGCATTTAATGGTGCGTCGTACGAAGATGCACTGAATTACCTCACAAAAGCTGAGGATTTACTGGGTGCATCAAACACAAAAATATTATACCTGAAAGTTAAAACCTTGGACCTGTTGGCCAAAATTGACGCCAGCCGCATTAAGGAATTACAGCGGGCCCTTGCGCAATTTTTTCAAAATGTTGATCAGGTGAGCTATCCGAAGGATAAGTATATTGAGATAACAACAATTGACGTGGACCTCAAGGACCGATTGGGATCGGAGAACGAGGACTATAAAAAAATAAAAGACTTCAACAATATCAGTGAACTCGAAAGTTATCTTACTAAACACCCAGCGTCAAAATATGATCGTCAATTGCGTCCTAAGTATGACAGCCTCAAGCAAAAGCAGCCAACACATGGCTTTTCTCAGGGTAATGATCAGTGGATAAATGAATTTCTTCCTGTTTACACGGAATATATGGATAAGAAAAAAGGGAAAATGAGTCATAGTGACCGGAAAGAATTGTACGAAAAAATAAGGGCGGTAGAAGCTGACGCAAGATCCAGGGGGATAGATGTAAAAGGGCTCTGGATGCAATCTGAGCAAGGCGGAACGAAAAAATGAGGTGGGCTTAATTGCTCTATTTTCCGACCTTTATTTATTCACGACATGAAACAATTGTCTTTCAACAGCAACAAACTCTCAACAAATTCCCTATCTTTGCACCCCCTTTAAAAGTTGCTGATCTCAATACTGGCAATACTTTAGAGGGGATGAGAAAAGAATTTTAAATTTCTCGAAGAAAAGTTTGCTGAATCAAAACAACTCATTACCTTTGCAGTCCCAAATTTTTGGAGATAGAGAATATCTCTAAAGTATTTGGAAACAAGAATAAAGCAGGAGTTTAAAGCTCTTTACATAAAAAGCAAAAAAGATGTCACAGCGTATCAGAATAAAGCTAAAATCTTACGACCATAACCTGGTTGACAAATCAGCGGACAAAATCGTTAAGACTGTGCGCAACACAGGAGCAGTGGTTACAGGCCCTATTCCGTTGCCAACAGAGAAGAAGATATTTACAGTATTGCGCTCTCCGCACGTGAACAAGAAGAGCCGTGAACAGTTCCAGCTTTGCACGCACAAGCGTCTGTTGGACATTTATACTTCTTCTTCCCGCACAGTTGACGCGCTATCGAAGCTCGACCTGCCAAGTGGTGTAGAAGTAGAAATCAAAGCATGATGAGACGCCACTTTCCGGCTGGCTCATGAAGACAGTGAAAGTGGTAAGTTAAAATAGTGCAGCTCTTTAAAAAATTGAAAAACAGCTAATCCCGGCCCACACAACCAAGGCTCCGGGCGCTTAGCTCAAATATAATAATAATGAAAGGTATTATTGGTAAAAAAATCGGTATGACCAGCATTTTCGAACCGAATGGCAAGCAAACAGCTTGTACCATTATCGAAGCTGGACCATGTGTGGTTACTCAAAAGAAGACCGTTACTACTGACGGCTACGACTCACTGCAAATTGCTTTTGGTGAAGCTAAAGAAAAGAATACCACCAAAGCGATGATCAATCACTTCGCAAAGTCGAACACTACTCCCAAGAGTGTTGTAAAAGAACTCAGAAATTGTTCCATTGATAAACAAGTTGGTGAAAGCATCACCTGCGAAATATTTACTGAAGGTGAAAAGGTAAGTGTTATAGGCACCACCAAGGGTAAAGGTTTCCAGGGCGTTGTTAGGCGTCACGGGTTTAGCGGTGTGGGTGAAGCAACCCACGGCCAGCATGACCGTTCACGTGCGCCGGGCTCTGTAGGTGGTTCATCTTACCCAAGCCGTGTATTCAAGGGAATGCGCATGGGTGGTCGCATGGGTACTGATCGCGTAAAGATCAAGGCACTGCGCGTAGTAAAAATATTTCCAGCAGAAAATTACATTTTGATCAGCGGTTCTGTACCGGGTCATAACGGTTCTATTGTTTTAATTCAGAATTAATATAGTCATGCAAGTTGACGTTTTAAATACTAAAGGTGAAAAGACAGGTCGTTCAGTGGAACTTCCGGACGATATTTTCAATGTTGAGCCAAACGATCATTGTATCTACCTCGCGGTAAAGCAATATCTCGCAGCACAGCGCCAGGGTACGCACAAGACCAAGACCCGTGCAGAAGTGCATGGTTCTTCCAAGAAGCTGCACAAGCAGAAGGGTACCGGCGGCTCCCGTAAAGGTAACATCCGTAACCCTTTGTACAAGGGTGGTGGTACTATCAACGGCCCGTTGCCACACGGCTATGCTTTCAAGCTCAACCGTAAGGTGAAGGATCTCGCTAAGATATCTGCACTGGTTCACAAAGCGCGTGAGAACAGGATCGTGATCGTAGAAGATCTGAAAATGGAAACTCCGAAAACCAAGGACTTTTCAGCTATGCTGGATAAGCTGCGCGGAGACAACTGGAAGACTATGCTGGTAATGCCTGAGCATGATGCTAATGTATACCTCAGCGGCCGCAACCTGGCAAGCAACAAAACTGTTGTAATGAGCGACATGAACACTTACGACCTTACACATACGCAGGTAGTAATATTCACTGAGTCTGCAGCCAAGATGTTCAACGAAGAAGAAGTGGCAGCAGCCTAAGAAACTTAATACTTAATAATTAAAAAGTAAAAACGATGAAACTATCTGAAGTGTTGGTAAGGCCGGTGATCACCGAAAAGGTAAATCTCCAGATGGAGCGCAGTGGCCGCTACACATTCGTAGTGGGCAAAGCAGCCAACAAACTTGAAATAAAGAAAGCTGTAGAAGAATTCTATGGTGTGAAAGTGGCAGATGTAAATACAGTTGTTGTGCCTGCGAAAAGCAAAACACGTTTTACAAAAGCAGGATTGCTCGCTGGCCGTAAGCCTTCTTACAAGAAAGCTGTTGTAACGCTTGCTGCAGGAGAAACAATTGACCTGTTTGTATAAGACCTCTCCCGACCTCTCCAGTGGAGAGGAGGTAGTATGAAAATTGAAAGTAACTTAATAATAATAACCTTCAGGGGAAGCCCCTTTAGGGGTTTGGGGTAAAAATTTTTAAAATGGCATTACGTAAATACAAACCGGTAACAGCCGGAACGCGCTGGAGAATAGGTAACGCTTACGCGGAAATTACCACTAACGTGCCTGAGAAGAGCCTTTTGGAGCATCAGAGCGGAACAGGTGGCCGTAACTTCCAGGGTCGTCGCGCTATGCGCTACATCGGTGGCGGTAACAAGATCCAGTATCGTTTGATCGATTTCAAGCGTAACAAAAGCGATATCAAGGCTACTGTTAAGAGCATCGAATACGATCCAAACCGTACAGCATTTATCGCACTGTTGCATTATTCTGATGGTGAAAAACGTTATATCATTGCACCACAGGGCCTCCAGGTAGGATCAGTGATTATGAGCGGCGCTGAAGTAGCTCCGGAAGTTGGAAATGCTCTTCTTTTGAAGAACATGCCACTCGGTACTGTTGTTCACAACATAGAATTACAGCCAGGTAAAGGTGGTGCACTTGCCCGTTCGGCAGGAACTTATGCACAGCTTAATGCCAAGGAAGAAAAATATTGTGTATTGAAAATGCCTAGCGGTGAGCTTCGCAAAGTGCTCAGCACTTGTATGGCTACTGTTGGTATCGTTTCTAACAGCGACCATGCGCTCCAGTCAATGGGTAAAGCCGGCCGTAACCGTTGGAAAGGCATCAAGCCACGTAACCGTGGTGTAGCGATGAACCCAGTGGATCACCCGATGGGTGGTGGTGAAGGTCGTTCTTCTGGTGGTCACCCACGTAGCCGTAAGGGTAAATACGCTAAGGGCCAGATCACTCGTAACACGAACAAGGCGTCTAACAAACTGATCATCCAGCGCAGGAACGGCAAGAAATTGTCTTCGAAGTTTAAGAAATAGTCCATAACTGCCCCGGCAGGCTGGAAGAAGAAAAAAGTAATAAAGTAATTAATTATAAAGTCAATAAGAAATGGCTCGTTCAGTAAGTAAAGGACCTTATGTAGATGCAAACCTTGATAAAAAGGTTACGGCAATTGCTGATGGAAAAGCGAAGAAGGGTGTTATAAAGACCTGGAGCCGCCGCAGCACAATTACGCCGGATTTTGTAGGACAAACATTCGCAGTGCACAATGGCAACAAGTTCATACCGGTATATGTTACTGAGTATATGGTTGGCCACAAGCTGGGTGAGTTTTCACCTACCCGCAACTTCAAGGGTCACAGCGGTTCTAAGCAGTAAGGAGCTCTCCCGGCTTTTCAAAAGAATAGTAGGGTAGAGTGAGAAATAAAAGATTAATTGAGTACAAAACTCCGAGTAAGCCCCTATAGGGTTTGGGGTGAATAAAAAATAAAGAAAATGGAAGCTGTAGCTCGCTTAAGAAATTTACCAACTTCACCACGCAAGATGCGCCTGCTGGCGGATCTGATCCGTGGCATGGAAGTGGAAAATGCGCTGAATACTTTGAAATTCAGCACCAAACATCCGTCGGTGCCGCTTGAAAAGCTGTTGCTGAGCGCTGTTGCCAACTGGAGAGTGAAGAATGAAGGCGTGGATGTGGCAGAAGCCAACCTGATCGTGAAGACGATATTCGTTGATGGTGGCCGCGTGTTGAAGCGGATGCGCCCAGCCCCACAGGGCCGTGCTTACCGTGTGCGCAAGCGCAGCAACCACATCACACTTATTGTGGATAGCCGTAACGCTGCTACTGAAAATGCTAATTTAAAAACTGAAAACGTTCAAGCTTAATAACAAAAGTAATGGGTCAAAAATGTAATCCTATAGGTAACAGGTTGGGCATCATCCGCGGATGGGACTCAATGTGGTATGGCGAGAAAAAGGACTTCGGCCAGAAACTGGTTGAAGATCACAAGATCCGCGTTTACCTCAACGCACGTATCAGTAAAGGCGGGATCTCCCGTATAGTTATTGAGCGCACGCTGGGCAAGCTGATCGTTACTATCCATACTTCAAAGCCGGGTATCATCATAGGTAAAGGCGGTACTGAAGTAGATCGTATCAAGGAAGAGCTGAAGAAGCTGACCAAGAAGGACGACGTGCAGATCAACATTATGGAGATCCGCCGCCCTGAACTGGACGCGATGATCGTGGGTGAAACAATTGCCCGCCAGATCGAAGGTCGTGTTAGCTACAAGCGTGCTATCAAGATGGCGATCTCTACAGCAATGCGTATGGGCGCAGAAGGCATCAAGATCAAAGCCGGTGGCCGTCTGAATGGTTCAGAAATCGCACGTAGTGAAGAATTCAAACAGGGTCGTACCCCGTTACATACTTTCCGTATGGACATTGATTATGCTTCTGTGTATGCAATGACCGTGTATGGTAAAATTGGTTTGAAGATATGGATATGTAAAGGTGAAGTTCTCGGCAAGCGCGAACTGAACCCTAACTTCTCTGCAAATTCAGACAGCCGTGGCAACCGTCCTCCAGGTGGTTTCCAGGGTGGCGACGACCGCGGTGAGCGTGGCGATCGCGGTGGCCGTGGCGGCGACCGTGGTGGTGATCGCAGAGGCGGTGCCGGTGGCGGTGATCGCCGTGGCGGTACCGGTGGCGGTGATCGCGGAGGTCGTTCAGGTGGTGGTGGCCGTTCAGGCGGTGCTGCAGGTGGCGGAGCACGCAGGTAATAATAATATTGTTTAGAATACTTTAATAAAAATTGTAACAATGTTACAACCAAAAAAATCAAAACACAGGAAGGCGCATAAAGGCAGGATCAGAGGCAACGCTCAGCGTGGCGCTATGATATCTTTCGGTTCATTCGGCCTCAAGGCTATGGAGCCAAAGTGGATCACTAACCGCCAGATAGAAGCAGCGCGCCAGGCACTTACCCGCCACATGAAGCGTGAAGGTAACGTTTGGATACGCATATTCCCTGACAAGCCGATTACCCGCAAACCTGCAGAGGTGCGTATGGGTAAAGGTAAGGGTAGCCTTGAATTCTGGGCTGCAGTTGTTAAGCCAGGACTGATCATGTTTGAACTGGATGGTGTGCCGATGAAGGTAGCTCAGGAAGCCCTGTTGCTGGCCGCTCAGAAGCTCCCGATCCGTACCAAGTTCGTGGTTCGTCACGACTACGCAGGTGAATAAACACCAACCCCAAAAAGGGAGGTGGAACTAAAAAAAGAAAGAGTAAAGAATATAACTGCCCGTTGTAAAGCCCCTTTAGGGGTTTGGGGTTAAAAAGTAAAACAATGGCAAAAGCAAACAAAGCGAAAGCAGACGATTACCGTTCGCTAGACAACGAAGCGCTGAACGAAAGGATCAGTGACGAGGAGATGCGCCTGAAAAAAACAAAGTTCAGCCATGCGGTTAATCCGATTGAGAACCCGCTTATCATCAAGTCACAGCGCCGTGCTATTGCACGTCTGAAGACCGAACAGCGCAAAAGAACATTAGGTATCTAATTAATTATATGTCTATTATGACAACTACGATTGAAAGAAAAAGCAGGAAAACCCGTATAGGGGTCGTGAGCAGCGACAAGATGACCAAGACCATCACGGTTACTGTTGAGCGTAAAGTGAAACACCCTATATATGGTAAGTTTCTTAAGAAATCATCAAGCTTCCATGCCCACGATGAGCAGAACAATGCCGGTATTGGCGATGTGGTGCGCATCATGGAAACTCGCCCGCTGAGCAAGACAAAGCGCTGGCGCCTGGTAGAAATTATTGAAAAAGCTAAGTAACTATTTAAGATGATACAACAAGAATCCCGGCTCAGTGTAGCCGACAACAGCGGTGCTAAAGAAGTATTGTGCATCCGTGTGTTAGGCAATTCGGGTCAAGACTATGCAGGTATCGGCGACAAGATCGTGGTAACTGTTAAGGATGCGCTCCCAGGCGGCGGTGTCAAGAAAGGCATCGTGTCAAAAGCGGTTATCGTTCGTACTAAGAATAAGCTTCGCCGTAAGGATGGATCTTATATCAGCTTCGACGACAACGCCGTTGTACTCCTTAATGCTGCAGATGATCCACGTGGTACCCGTATATTCGGCCCAGTTGCCCGCGAATTGCGTGACAAGGGATACATGAAAATTGTTTCCCTCGCACCGGAAGTATTGTAAAAATTATTGTACCTTTGCAGCCCGTTTGGAAAAATGGGGGTTGAAAAAGACAAATTTAAAGTAAGATGAACAAGAGATTTAAACCAAAGTTCAATATTAAGAAAGGCGACAACGTGGTTGTTATTGCCGGCGACGACAAGGACCGCACGAAGCCCCGCAAGGTGCTTTCTGTGAACCCCACGGATGGTAAAGTGCTTATAGAAGGTGTGAACCTTGTAACAAAGCATCTGAAGCCAAACGCGCAGAACCCGCAGGGTGGGATAGTGCAGGAAGAAGCTTACATAGCCATCTCTAATGTGATGCTGTGGGATGCTAAATCCAAAGCGCCATCCCGTGTTAAGCGCGAGCGCACGGAAACTGGTTTTTCACGTATTTCTAAAACTTCAGGAGAAGTAATTAAATAAGACAATGGCAACGACAACAACATACTCCCCAAGGTTACTTAAAAAGTACAGGGATGAAGTAGTGCCCGCGCTGATGAAGCAATTCGGGTATAAATCAGTAATGCAGTGCCCACGCCTGGTAAAGATATGCCTGAACCAGGGTGTGAAAGGTTCTACGTCGGATAAGAAGATGATAGATGATGCTGTAAACGAAATGACATTGGTTACCGGCCAGAAGGCTATACCAACTATGTCGAAGAAAGACATCTCTAACTTCAAGCTACGTAAGAACATGCCTATCGGCTGTCGTGTTACGCTGCGTCATGTGAAGATGTATGAGTTTCTCGATCGTTTCGTTTCTGTATCGCTTCCACGTGTGCGTGACTTCAAAGGTATCAGTGAGAAATCATTCGATGGCCGCGGCAACTACACAATGGGTATCACCGAGCAGATCATCTACCCGGAGATAAACATCGATAAGCTTCCACGTATCAGCGGTATGGACATCACCTTTGTGACTACTGCCCAGACAAATGAAGAAGCGTATGCTCTGTTGAAAGAAATGGGCATGCCTTTCACTAACATGGAAAAAACAGGTACTAAATAATATTTAAAACTCAAAGGCCTTTAGTCACTTACGACTTTAGACTTACGACTTACGACTAAAAATATGGCAAAAGAATCAGTAAAAGCCCGCCAGCGCAAACGCGAACAAATGGTAGCCAAGTATGCCGTAAAACGTGCAGCCCTGAAGGAAGCCGGAGATTATGCAGCATTGGATAAGCTCCCGAAGAATTCATCAGCAGTACGCCTCCGCAACCGTTGCCAGCTCACCGGCCGTCCAAGAGGGTACCTCAGGTACTTCGGTGTATGCCGCCTTGTATTCCGCGATATGGCGCTGGATGGTAAAATACCTGGCGTGCGTAAAGCTAGCTGGTAATCCGCAAAGGCGGAAAACGTTTCAAAGTCAGCCCATGCATATGGGGTGATACTCGTAACAAATTTATTTACTAAACACTCAATTAAAAAAATGGTAACAGATCCAATAGCAGACTTCCTGACCCGCATCCGTAACGCGCAGATGGCCCGCCATCGTATTGTTGAAATACCTGCTTCAAATGTGAAGAAGCGTATCACAGAAATACTCTACGAAAAAGGCTATATTCTGAAGTACAAGTTTGAAGACGATAACAAACAAGGCCTTATCAAGATCGCGTTGAAATATGATGCACAGACCAAAGAACCGGCTATCAGGTCTTTGGAGCGTATCAGCCGCCCGGGTCTTCGCCAGTACGCTAAACCAGCAGAAATCCGTCGTGTGCAGAATGGCTTAGGTGTAGCGATCGTTTCTACTTCTAAAGGTGTAATGACCGACAAAGAAGCGCGCACACAGAATGTAGGTGGTGAAGTAATGTGTAATATCTATTAATAATTATAAAGGGCGGCTGATAATATCAAGTTCTCTATACGGTAACTGAACACAGCCAAACTGATCTTTTTAACTTTTGAATTTTTAAATTTTATGTCTCGTATAGGTAAGAAACCAGTAGTACTTCCAGCTGGAGTTACAGCAAAAGTATCTGCTACCAATGAATTTGTTGTTAAAGGCCCTAAGGGTGAACTGACACAGGCAATCGACCGTGATATCTCGATCAGGATCGAAGGAACAGAAGTGCTAATTGAGCGTCCTACTGACCAGATCCGTCACCGTGCACTTCATGGTTTATACCGCTCGCTGATCGCTAACATGGTTACCGGCGTTACTACAGGGTTTAAGAGGGAACTGGAACTGGTAGGTGTGGGTTATCGTGCTGCCGTTACCGGTCAGCAGATCGACCTTGCACTCGGTTTTTCGCATAACATCATATTTGAAATACCAAAAGAAGTGAAAGCTTCTGCTACGGCTGAAAAAGGTCAGAACCCAAGGATCATCCTTGAGTCTAACGATAAGCAGCTTTTGGGTGCGGTTGCTGCTAAATTACGTAGCCTGCGTAAACCAGAACCTTACAAGGGTAAAGGTGTTCGTTACTCTGATGAGATCGTTCGTCGTAAGGCAGGTAAGTCAGCTGGTAAATAATAAACTACGCCTCCTGAAATGGGAGGCTTGGTTGAAAATAGAAATAGTAGTTCATCTATATAAAAACTCCTTGTTAAGTTCCGGATATCCGGAACTGGGGTTAACTCCGGCAGCCATCTTTAACAGGATGAGCCCGTAAAAAACAGAAATAATGTCACAAGATCCAAAAGTAATACGCCGTCAGAAGTTACGTTGGCGCATCCGCACCAAACTCCATGGCACTGCTCAGAAGCCCAGGCTGTCTGTGTTCCGCAGTAACAAGGACATTTATGTGCAGCTGATAAACGATGATAATGGTACTACAATTGCTGCTGCAAGCTCACGTGAAAAGGATATTGCTGCTGTACCAGGCAACAAGGTTGCAAAATCTTTGAGTGTAGGTAAGTCATTGGCTCAGAAAGCGACGGCTTTAGGCATCACTGCCTGCGTATTTGATCGCGGTGGTTATTTGTATCACGGTCGTGTAAAGTCAGTAGCTGACGGAGCCCGCGAAGGAGGTTTGAAATTCTAAAATTGATTAGTTAATAATAGAGATATATGTCGAAGACACCAATCAGTCGTATTAAAGGTGGAGACCTGGAACTGCATGAAAAAGTGGTAGCTATCAACCGCGTTGTTAAAACAACGAAAGGTGGCCGTGCATTCAGCTTTTCCGCACTCGTAGTAGTAGGCAACGGGGCTGGCGTAGTTGGCCACGGGCTTGGTAAAGCGAAGGAAGTACAGGAAGCTATCACCAAAGGTATTGATGACGCTAAGAAAAACCTTATCAAAGTGCCGGTAATGCATGGTACCATACCTCACGAGCAGCTCGCCAAGGAAGGCGCTGCCAAGGTGATGATCCGTCCGGCCGCACATGGTACAGGTGTAATAGCAGGAGGCAGCATGCGTGCTGTGCTTGAAGCTGCCGGTATCACCGACGTGCTTTCAAAGTCACTTGGTTCCGCTAACCCGCACAACGTGGTTAAGGCTACATTCAGTGCATTGGCCCAGCTTCGCGAGCCGATCGCCGTTGCAAAGCAGCGCAATATCAGCCTGAAGAAAGTATTCAACGGGTAGGAAGTACCTCCCGGCCTCGCCCAAGGGCGGAGGAACAGTTTATAGTTCTTAATTAGTTGAAAGATATTCTTAAGTAAAGCCCCTTTAGGGGTTTGGGGTTTTAAATTTTATAGGTTATGTCTAAGATAAAAATAACACAGGTGAAAAGCGGTATAGACCGCATGGAGCGCCAGAAGCGTACGCTGAAGGCCCTGGGCCTGCGCAAAATGCACCAGACTGTAGAAGTAGAAGGTACTCCTCAGATACTGGGCATGATAAAAGCGGTACATCATTTGGTAACCGCTGAAACAGAAGTGAGCGCGGGTGTATATCAGATGCTTACACCAACTTCTTTGCAAATTGGTCTTAACCAGTCTGCTGCTAGTACAAAATAGTTTTTTTTAACTGATTTGCGAGCGGTTATACATTCCGCGCAAGTTCAAAAATTGTAAACAATGCAACTGCACAATCTGAAACCTGCAAAAGGTTCTGTAAAAAAGACAAAGCGTATTGGACGTGGCCAGGGTAGCGGTCATGGTGGAACAT
>CANJQU010000057.1 GCA_947476485.1 Chitinophagaceae bacterium | reverse complement strand
GAACCAACTCACAGGGCTGAAGTCTGATAAATTTCTAAGATCGGTTATCAGGGGAAAATATTGGTTCAAGTACTTTGATAGTCTTCGCACTATCTATTTTAACTACAGTTCGTGTGTTGATGATGGGAACTTTCAACACGTTGCAGATGAGCTGAAAAAAACGATAGAGCAAAAAGACCCTAAAAAGATCGTTATTGACATGAGATACAACGGAGGTGGCAATTCGGCATTATTGCAACCGTTCATTGATTATATTAGCAGGTCGCAAATCAATAGAAATGGCATTGTGTATGTATTGGTAGGACGCAAAACTTATTCTTCAGCAGTCATTAATGCTGCAGCTTTCAGAAGACAGACAAATGCAATCTTCGTAGGTGAGGAGACAGGGGGGACTGTTGCCCATTTTGGAGAAACGAAATTCTTTACTTTACCCGCAACCGGGGTCAGAGTTTATTACTCCACAAAATATTTTGATAATTACGGGGTTCAAAAAGGTCCCGTAATTCCCGACATCAGGATGTCCGAGAAATTTGCAGTATACGAAAACAATATCGATGCCGTCATCGACTATGCGATGGCGCCGGTAAAATAAGTTGAAATGGTCTTTGGTTATCTGATTTTAGTTTAGCAACTGCGGTTTTTCCCGGTACACTTTCCAGATAAATTCACCAAATAGGGTGTTCGCCCATGCAAACCATGATCTTGTATAATTGCTTGCATCATCTTTGTGGTAAGCTTCGTGCATGAAGCCGGTTCCGGCATGCGAACGTTGCAGCATATCCAGGCATTGTTTTATCTCTTTGTCATCGTTGCTTGTTAATCCTCGCATAATGATGCTGATCGGCCAGATATAGTCTGCGCCAACATGCGGGCCGCCTATGCCTTCTCCCGCCTTGCCTTTGTAAAAGAAAGGGTTCTCCTGCGATAGTGCAAACTTTCGGGTGTTTTTGTAAGTCTCATCTTTGCGCATGGCGGGCATTAGATAGCTGATCGATAACAGGGAGGGCACATTTGCATCATCCATAAAGTTTACTCCGCCATAACCATTCACCTCGTAAGCAAAAATGTTCCCGAATTTGTCATGTTTTACTTTGCCCTCATTATCTATTCCGGTCACTATTTGGTTCATCAGCAGGTCTATCGCAGCCGTGTCTATAGGCTGCTTTGCTGCATTGCAGAGTGTGAGTAATTGCGAGAGGCTTTCAAACGCAAATAGGTTGGATGGTATCAGGTATTGGAAGACCGTAGCATCATCACTCGGCCGGAACGCCGAGCATATAAGCCCGTTTCGCCTCACCGGGTAGCCATATCCACCCATTGGTTGCGTGTCAGTGGCATTCTCCGTCCTCCGCATAAAACTATATGGTCCGCTGTTATCTACCCGTTGTTGCTCTTTGAAGGTTTTTATTACAAGTTGCATGGCAATGATCCAGTTTTCGTCAAACGGGGAAGTGTCTCCGGTTTCTTTCCAGTATCCATGTGCCAGGCGGATGGGATAGCACAGGCTGTCTATTTCCCACTTACGTTCGTGTATGCCATGCTGCATTTTCGTTTTGTCAGCGCGCCATGCGCTCTTTTTATGCTCGTTCTTATAAAAGGCATTGGCATAAGGGTCTTTTAGTATGCATTTTGTCTGTCTGGCGATAACACCCTTTATCATTTGTTTCAGTTCTTCATCTTCCTTGCACAGCGGCAGGTAGGGCCACACCTGCGCCGATGAGTCCCTCAGCCACATCGCGTCTATATCGCCGGTGATCACATACGTGTCCGGCTTGCTGTCTATGATCTCAAAGTCAACAGTTGTGTCCAACGTATTTGGAAAGCAATTCTCAAACATCCAGGCGAGCTCTTTGTTGCCGATATTGGCTTTCACTTCCGCAATAATTTTCTCAACTGCCTTGCTGCTGAAATTCCTGTCCTCAGGTTTTGGCCTGACTACCGGGAACGGGGATGCATCCCTGGTTGCAAAGCTATATTTAGAGAGTAGCACCGCCCCGGCCGCAAGGGTAGTCTGTTTTACAAAACGCCGTCTGTCCATAAGTCGATCAATTGTTGAGGTATCTGTAAATCTATTCATTTAAACTTGATTTAGATAGACGCTGGCAGCTATAAAAGAAAAAACTTACTTTTATCATTCCGTATTGAAGCTTATTTATTTATAACAAGCAGTATAAAATGGTGATTTTTCCCAGAAAAACAGTCTTTCTCAGCGCAGCATTTACTTTTTTGTGCACCGGTGCCTTTGCTCAGCATCTCATCCGTTATGCCGACCCCATGATCGGCACGGGTGGGCACGGACATACTTATCCCGGCGCTACAGTTCCGTTCGGCATGGTGCAGTTAAGTCCCGACAATGGCTCTGAAGGTTGGGATTGGTGTAGCGGATATAATTACAGTGATTCTACAATTGCCGGCTTCAGCCACATGCACCTCAGCGGCACGGGCTGCGGCGATTGGTGCGATATTTCGGTGATGCCAAATACAAATCTTATCCCGGATTCTGCATCGCATTTCAGGTCGCGGTTCAGGCATAAATCAGAAGATAAGTGGCCGGGCTATTATGGTGTGCAATTGAATAATGGTATCAAAGTCGGGCTTACAGCAACCGAGCATTGCGGTTTTCATTCCTATACTTTTCCTTCCGGCAGCCGTCCGGTACTCCGCTTTAATCTGGCCTTTGCCATCAATTACGACAGCGCCACACAAACCCGTTTTTACAAACTCGACGATTCGACATTCATCGGATACAGGTATTCCACAGGCTGGGCAAAGGAACAGCGCGTTTATTTTGCAGCCCGCACATCCGTGCCGGTAAAAGCTGTACATATTTACGATCACAGCACCCACCAGGAGGTAGCGGAAACAGATGAGAATGGAGATGTCTATAACGCTGAATTGGAATTCAAAGACCTCTTTGCTCATGCATTGTTGATGAAAGTTGCGCTTTCTTCGGTTAGTGCAGACAAAGCAGTGCAGGCATTGAAGGAAATTGACGACTGGGATTTTGTTGGTGTTATTAATGACGCTACTAAAAAATGGGAAAGCGAATTTGGTAAGATCAGCGTACAGTCATCTGATGACAAGCTGAAGCGTATTTTCTATACCGCGCTTTACCATGCATGCATGGCTCCTGTTTTGTACTCAGACGCAGACGGCGAATACAAAAATGCGAAGGAGGATATCAAAAGAATGAAAAAGGGTCAGCGGTACACTGTATTTTCTCTCTGGGATACCTTCCGGGGCCTCAATCCGTTGTTTACCCTCACACAGCCAGAGCGTAATATCGACATGCTGAACAGCATGCTTGCATTCGGCAGTGAGAATGGCTTGTTGCCTGTTTGGGATCTGAGCACATACGAGACGAATTGTATGAGCGGTTATCACGCAGTGCCGGTACTTGCTGATGCAGTGCTGAAAAATACCCCCGGCCTCGATCCTGAAAAGGCATACGCTGCGATGAAGAAAAGCGCATCGCAAAATGTAAGAGGTACGCAAGACTATATTAAATACGGCTATTTGCCACAGGATAAAGGCAGCTACAGCGTAACCGTAACGCTTGAATATGCTTTCGATGATTGGTGCATTGCCCAGGTAGCAAAGAAGCTAGGCCGCGACAAGGATTATGAAACATTTATGGCCAGGTCTCAGGCGTATAAAAAACTGTTTGATAAGAATTCGGGCTTTATCAGGGGAAAGAATGCAGATGGTCAGTGGGTTGTTCCTTTTGATCCCTATATGACGTCCACTGAAGGTAAGTCGATGTATGAAGAGGGCAATGCGTGGCAGTATACTTTCTTTGTGCCGCATGACGTGAGAGGGCTTGCAAAACAGTACGGCAGTTATGATAAATTCATTCAGAAGCTAGATTCGTTATTTACAGTTAGTTCCGGTGTTAAAGGAGAAAGTGCTCCGCCTGATGTGAGCGGCCTTATAGGTCAGTATGCCCACGGCAATGAGCCGAGCCACCACATTGCTTACATGTACACATTTGTTGGTGCCCCGTGGAAGACTCAGGAAAAAGTACGTCTGATTGTAGATTCTATGTATCATGATGCTCCCGATGGCTATGCAGGAAATGAAGATTGCGGACAAATGAGTGCCTGGGCTGTTTGGAGCATGATGGGTATGTATCCCGCCAACCCGGCAAATGGCGAGTATGTGTTTGGCAGCCCGATGTTCGATGACGTTGCAATTAAACTTCCCTCTGGTAAACAATTTTTTATTAAAACAAAGAATGCAGGAAAAGGCCATCAGTACATCCAGAGTGTAACGCTGAACGGTTCGGCATATAGCAAAACATACATCGATCACGCCACTTTGCTGAAGGGCGGCACGCTTGAATTCGTAATGGGTGCCCAGCCAAACAAAAAATGGGGTTCAGATCCCAAAGACTGGCCATCATCAGTGAGTAATTAATGGCATGGAAATATTTTGATAAACTGTTTTGGCCCAGGGCAGCTTTCGCTGTCCTGTTCTTCTTTGCATACTCATCACTCCAGGCACAGCAGCAATACGAGCTAAACACGGACTGGGTTTGTAAGCAGGCAACTAAAGTTCAGAGAACTGGTGCCGAGATATCTCAACCTGACTTTTCGTTGAGAGACTGGTTACCTGCGGTTGTTCCGGGCACTGTGCTTACATCACAGTTACTTAATAAGGAGATACCCGATCCGTTTTACGGGATGAACAATAAGCACATACCTGATATTTATGCGGTAGGACGGGAGTTCTATACTTATTGGTTTGTCACTGATTTTTCCGAAGCTGCTTTAGCCAGGGATGAGCATGTCTGGTTGCAGTTCAGAGGTGTCAATGACAGTTTCGAGGTTTTTATTAACGGTTACATGGTAGGCGCCGGCCGCAAAAGCATGTATCTGCGGCATGAATTCGATATAACAGCCTTTCTGAAGAAAGGGTACAACCGCCTGGCTGTGTTAGTCCATCCTCCCGATCCTGTTGGCAACCCAAATGGTGGGCAAGGTGGCGACGGTACTATTGCTCGCGGCATCACAAATCAATATGTTGCCGGGTGGGACTGGATACAACCCGTGCCTGACCGTAACACAGGTATTTGGGATAAGGTGTTCATCAGGAAAACAAAACAGGTTATTTTTGCCAATACACACGTAGTAACAGAAGTGCCAGGCAAACGTTGGCCGGATCATTTGCAATCTCCCGCAACAATAAAGGTAACCACTGAGGTCTTCAACGCATCGGGTAGAGATTTACGGGGCGTTGTGTCCTATGACCTGGCCGGTGAAAAAATATCGGTCAATGTACAGCTTGGGCCAAATGAAAAGCAATCTGTTTCATTTCCGGATTATCTGCTTATAGATCCGCAGCTTTGGTGGCCCAATGGCTATGGGCCTCAAAATTTGTACAGTTTGAAGGTATCGTTCCTTGGAGAAGATAGCTCGGTCTCTGATGAGGAGCAGGTAACCTTTGGTGTACGGGAAATAAAGGGTGTTTGGAATGCACATACACACAGCAGGGAGGTCCGTGTAAATGGACAAAAGATATTTATTAAGGGAGGCAATCGTATTCTTTCAGATGAGCTGCTGCGTTTTTCAAACGAACGCTATGATGCTGAAGTGCGTTATCATCGCGACATGAACCTGAACCTCATACGTGTGTGGGGTGGGGGAATTACCGAGCGGCCGGAGTTTTACGATGCCTGTGATAAATATGGCATGTTGGTCATGCAGGATTTTTGGGTGTCCGGCGATTGCAATGGTCGCTGGTATGATCCTTTGAAATTGGAGGATACAACCGCTAGAAGAAGTTATCCAGATGATCACAAGCTATTTGTTGCTTCACTGGCTGATCAGGTCAGGATGCTTCGCAATCATCCGTCATTAGCTATCTGGTGTGGAGGCAATGAGATCCGTCCTCCCGCAGACGTGCATGGACCACTCAGAGATTCTCTGCTGCCCGCTCTTGATGGCGCTCGCGTTTTCTTTGAGTACTCGAACGATGATAGTATGTCGTATCAGGCACATGATGGCCCATACACCTTGCAGTCAGATACTTTTTTCTGGAGCCATCGCTCTTTCGGCTTTAATTCAGAAGTTGGTTCGGTTGGCATCGGTGATCGTGAATCCCTGCAGCGTTTTATCCCCGAAGCAAATATGGTTGTCCCCTCTTACGACGCTGCAACTCGGAAATGGAGAATAGATTCTGTGTGGCAATACCATAAATATGTTGGGTATGATTCCTCTATTGAAGTATATGGCCACCCCACGGATATACAGGATTTTACAATGAAGGCTCAGCTCGTCAACTACAACCAGTACCGGGCGTTGATCGAAGGGTATAGTTCGCATATGTGGGACTGGTATACAGGCGTGATTGAATGGAAAACGCAAAATCCATGGACCGCTATGGTAGGTCAGATGTATGATGTCTACCTTGATCCAAACGCTTGTATGTATGGTCTGGCCGAAGGTGCGAAGCCGCTACATATCATGTTCGATCCGGTGCATATGTCCGTTTTGGCGGTCAATAATACTTTTGATCGTGTAACCATCATGCCGGAGGTGCGCATTTACAGAGCGTCCGATGAAATGCACGTTAAGCTTGGTGAGTTCCATCTGGCGCCGTCTTCGGTTACTACCATACTTGTTTTCGACAATAAGGAACGACCCGCTCTCTCCGATATCTGCAATGGTGTTTTTCTTGGCCTGACATTGGTTGATTCTTCTTCCGGTAGATTCGATAATAATATTTACGCCTTGCCGGACAGATCTGGTGGATACAACTGGCTAACCTCTTACCGGCATTCAAACCCCGGCATCGCAGCGTCATACGAAAATGACAGCTCGGTCGTTGTTACTGTCAGCAATGATAAAACCAGTCCGCTTGCTTTTTTCAATCATATTACCTTGGTAGATAAAAAAACAAAGAAGCGCATATTACCTGTTTTCTGTAATAATAACTATATTTCAGTTCCGCCGGGCGAAGTGAGAACAGTCTCGCTGTCGTTTACTCCGCAAGCCGGGGTCAAGCCTGTAGTGTGTATTGAGGGCTGGAACGTAGACAAACAATTTGTTGAAATTAAATGATAATGAACATGAGCCGAATTCCCAATTCCCGATTTCCAATTTCAAAAATGGCTGGATTGCTGCTGGTAATGATTTTATCAACAAGTGCTTTCGCGCAGAGCGACCCTTACATCGGAATTATACCGGCGCCGGCATCAGTTAACAAAGGGAAAGGTGAATTTAAAATAAATCCCGAGACCATAATATTGGTAGACACACCTGATAATAAGGCGGTTCGTTTCTTTAGTAATTACCTGAAAAAGAATGGATACATAAATACGGTTATCGATGTCAACCAGGTGGACAGGAAGAAATACTCTTTGAAGAACAGTATCACACTATCACTAAATTTTAAGAGTGAAATGCCGACAGAAGGTTACCAACTGACTGTTTCCGAGAACCAGGTAATTGTTGAGGGTAGGGGAGCGGGGCTGTTCTATGGTGTTCAGACATTGATTCAGTTGTTGCACGGCACTAGTCCTGGCTACGGAACCATTCCTTGTGCGGTGATTAAAGACCGTCCGCGTTTCCCGTATCGTGGAATGCACCTGGATGTGGCGCGTCACTTTTTCGACATAGATTTTGTGAAAAAATATATCGACCTGATGGCTACTTACAAGCTGAATAATTTTCATTGGCACCTTACCGATGATCAGGGGTGGCGTATAGAAATAAAGAAATATCCTAAGCTCACCGAAGTAGGAGGGGTGCGTGCGCAAACTAAGATCGGGAGGGCTACCGGCGGCGATTCTACCTTGTATGACAACACGCCTTACAGCGGTTTTTATACACAGGACCAGATAGCAGAAGTGATACGTTATGCTGCAGACAGGTACATTAACATTGTTCCGGAAATTGAGATGCCCGGGCATTCGCTCGCGGCCATTACCGCATATCCGCAATTGAGTTGTGACCCGGAAAAAAAGTACAAAGTTGGTGAAACATGGGGCGTATCAAATGATGTTCTTTGTCCCAGCAACGAAACATTTACAATGCTCAACAACATTTTGCTGGAGGTTATGGAGCTGTTCCCGGGTAAATATATCCACATCGGTGGTGACGAGTGCCCGAAGATCGCCTGGAAAAAATCCGACTTTTGCAGGCGCCTGATCAGTGAGCAGAGTCTTAATGATGAGAACGGGCTGCAAAGCTACTTTATAGGCCGTATTGAAAAGTATGTAAATTCCCAGGGACGTACTATTATTGGTTGGGACGAGATACTGGAAGGTGGGCTTGCGCCTAATGCCACTGTCATGAGCTGGCGCGGCGAGGGTGGCGGCATAGCCGCAGCACAGCTTGGCCATGATGTGATCATGACACCCGGTAGCGGAGGCTTGTATTTTGACCATGCGCAGAGTAAATCGCCTCAGGAACCGCTGTCAATTGGCGGTAACGCGCCGGTAGCCAAAACATACGCATATGATCCCATCCCTGCTGCACTCAACTCAGAGCAGCAGAAACATGTGATCGGTGTCCAGGCAAATCTTTGGACCGAATACATTGCCACCAATCAAAAAGCTGAATATATGGCACTGCCGCGCATGCTCGCGCTCTCAGAAGTGGGTTGGACCCCCAAGGCAAATAAAGACTACAAGAATTTCTCAGAAATACGCCTTTCCCGTCATTTAGGCAAACTGGACGCAGCCGGTTTCAACTACCGGGTGCCTGTAGCCTATGGTGCGGAAGACACTACCCTTACAGGCAATGAATTTAATGTGGTATTGATACCTCCTGTTGCCGGAGCTAAGATCCACTACACTATTGATGGCTATGCCCCTCGGGAAACGGATCTGGAGTACAAGGCACCGTTAACGGTTACGATCCCCGAACATAAGACGATACATCTCAAAACAATTACCATATCTCCTTCCGGTAAAAGAAGTATCGTCAGCGATATCAAAATGGAAAATTGATCACAGTCGTTATTTTGAGGCTATTGGATGCGGCGATTTGTTTCATTTACCCGCGTTTGCTGCCGGTTTCTCATATATTCCCCCGTTTTTAGGATATTAGCCCCATATTTTCAAAAAAATTACAGATTAACACTCTTTTCTTAAATCAGTATATATTATATTTACAAGTTAGAGCTCGGATTGAAATATAAATAAGTAGTTTATATTTAATTGCTGATCACGTACCCAACTTATTTACAAAAATTATTGTCTTTTATTATAGCTATAGCCTTTAATATCGGTGCTTATGAAACGATTCCAATTACCCTTCACACTTACCGTCATTTTACTTGGTCTGACGGTAAGCTCCTTCGGCCAATCCATAATGCAGAAAGTGAGTCTTACTGATCAGGCTCATCGTGGCTCATCGCACTCTACGGATGCTGCTTATGCGCCGGTAGTACCTGTTCCGTCATCCGCTCAGTCGGTTATGGCGAAAAATGGGATGACTGCTGCCCCAAAAAATTATCGATCGTTTACTGCTCCATATAAAAACACCTCTGAAGCTGCAAGGATAGCAAACAGGGGCACAGAAGGTCATCCGGAAGCAGGGTTGCTTTTTTCCGGCACTCCCTGTGATAATTGCTATGAGTTGATTGAAAAACGCACAGAAACAACAAAGACATTCGAAAAACCTGCGGCAGACGGTGGTAAAGATGTGATGGTGCAAACCTCGAACATGTCCATGCACTATCGCGATGCAGCAGGCAATTGGAGAACGGTAAAAACACACCTTTCGCCGGTGTCAGGCAGAATATACGCGGCAACGGAGCAGCCTGTGCCGGTAGTGATAAACGCGCAGGACAGGTTTTCTTCATTAGGAACTGGAGGAGAAAACATTCAGTTCAATAACAACCTTGAGCTTATTTACCAGAAGCCGGATGGCACCGAAGTATCTTTAGGGGCTGCTGACTGGACACATCACACTGCGGGTGATGAAGGTGCTTATGTCACCAATGCCTGGCCGGGAATCGACATCGAGATGAGCGTCATGCGCGGTGCCATTAAAACTAATTTTTACATCAATCAGGCTATGCCTGCATACGCCGATGGTAAGTTGCTGGTAAGGGATCATTTTCAAATGGATAAGGGTCTCACGCTCAATACAAGTGGAAAGAAAAAGCTAATTGACTTTTTGACGATCAGGGATAATGCAGGTAATGTTAAGTACTCGATATCTGCCGCTACTGTATTTGAGAAGAATGACTACCAGAACACAATGAATATGCTCGAATACAGCATAGGGGAAAATAATGCTGTAGACATTGTTTTACCAGGCAGTTTCCTTAAGAAACCTAAGGCATCTTACCCGATTGTTATTGATCCTTTGATATCAACTGCGCCGGGTACTTCTACTGTTGTCAACGGCTGTACCTATAATGCCGGCTGGACTGCAGGCATCGGTTGCTCTTACATGAATGTTGCCACAACTCCGGCTAACGTTACCGTTACCGATATTCAGTTCTCGTTTGAGTATACGTCCCTTACTGCAGGACTTGAATACGGTGCATTCAGCTTCTATAAAGGAGGTTGCCGTAGCCCCGGTACTGCCGCTGGTGGCCTCTCTTGGTCCTGTCTCACTCCGCTTACCGGTACTTGCACTGCAGCCGGTGGCGCAGCTTATTCAATATTTACGGACATGGCGCCATGTATTCCGCCACCACAATGTGCGCCATATAACCTGAATATACAGATGCTGTTTTACCAGAATTGGTTTACAACAGCTCCCTGCTCGATAACCTATTATTATGGTAGCCAGCCGCTCATCTTCACCGTATTTGGTCACACCGTAGAGTTGACTTCTGCGGGTGTTACCGGCGTTCCTGGAACTATTTGTGCCGGCCAGTCAGCCACTCTTTCTGCAACCGGTACATATGGCGTTCCGCCTTACACCTATTCCTGGACTCCAGGCCCGGTGGCAGGGTCACCTGCGGTAGTGTCACCAACCGTTACTACTGTCTATAATCTGACGGTGACAGACCTTTGTGGTATCACCACAACTGGTAGCACAACCATTACTGTAAATCCTACAACGCCGATTACTGGTACTTTATCGGTGTGCATCGGGAACACAACTACACTTAATAATGCAACAGCGGGCGGTGTTTGGAGTTCCGGTGCTGCGGGAGTAGCTACTGTCGGTGGAGGTACGGGTATTGTTACAGGTGTCGGAACCGGCACTGCAGTGATCACCTATACTACGCCTGCAGGGTGTAAGGCTTTTGCTACCGTAACGGTTACTCCGCTGCCTGTTGCCATCACGGGCACTCTCTTTATGTGTCAGGGTTCCACTACATCCCTGAGCGACATTACTCCGGGCGGAGCATGGAGCAGCAGTAATGTAGGCGTGGCAACTGTAACTTCCGCCGGTGGCGTGGTTTCGGGCGTTTCCGCAGGTACTGCTACAATTACATATGGTACCCCCGGCTGTATAGCAACGGTTGATGTAACAGTTAATCCTACTCCGCTCATAAGTGGCATTACGTTGTTCCATCCTACTACATGCAATGGAACAGATGGTACGATTACTTTGTCTGGATTGACTGCAGGTGATACCTATTCCGTGCGCTATACATCGCCAACTGGCGTAGTTACTGTGTCTATTGTTGCCGACGGTTCTGGTAATGTGGTGATCACGAATCTTGGCGGCGGTAACTATACCACCATAACTGTCACAAATTCTTTTGGCTGCGTTTCCAATGTCGTTGGTCCGGCTCTGCTGGTAGCTTCGGGCAACCCTCCTTCTCCGATACTTACTAATAGCTCGCCGGTATGTGATGGCGGTACGGTGAATTTTACAGCAATTGGCGCAACAGGTGTTACTTACAGTTGGATAGGCCCGGCTGGTTTCACTTCCACGCTTCAAAATCCGGTCATAACCACCGCCACACTTGCAGCAAACGGCACTTATACTGCCACAGTCACATTGGCTGGCTGCACGTCTTCGCCATCTACTACCGTAGTTACGATTAACCCTGTTCCTTCTATCTCGATCATTAATTCAACTGGGCCGTCAACTTGCCTGGGTACTGATGGGTCAATAACTCTTCAGATAACAGGGATGGCTGGAAATGTATCCTATAACGTCATCTATAATGATAACGGGGTATCGATGGGATTTACTTTTACGTCAAATGCTGCAGGCGTGCTGATAATAACAGGGTTGAGTGCAGGTACATTCGATGCTATAAATATTACCACCGCAGCAGGATGCACTTCTAACAGTGTTGGCCCGGTGATGCTTGTGGATCCGGGAGCGCCGCCTCCGCCAACTATCAGGAGTAACACCCCGGTATGTGTAGGTCAGACACTTGTGCTTCAGGGCGATGATCTTGAGCCGGGTGGTGTATTTACCTGGACTTTTGCCAACGGGGGAACTTCCACAGAGCAAAACCCGGAGATCGCAAATACAACAGCAGCGGACATCGGTAATTATACACTTAGCTACAATATTGCTAACTGTATCAGCTCTACCACAGCAAATATCATGTTGTATCCGCCTATTGTGCTTACGGGTATGACGCCTGACACAAGGATATCTTACGGTTCTAGTATTCAACTGGATGTGCAGGGGGCGCTGCTGTACTGGTGGAGGCCTAATGATGGCAGCTTGAGTAATCCGAATATCAATAACCCGATAGCTACGCCAAAGGATTCAACAGTATATACCGTTGTTGCTACAAGTCAATGGGGGTGTATGGACTCGGCTCGTGTCACGATCACGGTCGACGGCGGCGCTCCGGTTGTCATACCGTCTGCGTTTACACCTAATGGTGATGGTTTGAATGACGTTTTCAGGCTTGGCAATCTGGGTTATCAGAAGCTCGTTGAGTTCAGTGTTTACAATCGTTGGGGGCAACTTATTTACCACAACACATACGATCCAAAGGCAGGATGGGATGGCTCTTATAACGGTGTGATACAAGATATGGGTAATTACAATTACATAATTATCGTCGCAAATCCGGATGGTACAAATGTGATGTATAAAGGTGACGTAACATTAATAAAATAACCGGTTGTATCAAGGTACAATAAGACAGGCTGAGCAGTTGAATGCTCAGCCTGTTTCGATTCCTGTACAACCACAAAGGGGTATGCTTTCCTGCGATATAGTGTTAAGCTTGTGGCGTTTTTATCGCTGCAATACCTGGTAGTTCCTTCCCTTCAAAGTATTCAAGCATTGCGCCGCCTCCTGTAGATACATAGCTGACTTTGTCGGCCAGGTGAAATTTGTTTACTGCCGCTACGCTGTCGCCACCGCCTACCAGCGAAAAAGCGCCATGTTTGGTAGCTTCCACGACCGCTTCAGCTATTGCCTTCGTCCCGTGCTGGAATTTCTCCATCTCGAATACACCCATTGGGCCGTTCCACAGGATAGTCTTCGATTCGCGGATGATCTTCTGGAATTGGGCGATGGCCATAGGGCCAATGTCAAGTCCCATCCAGTTAGCAGGGACTTCGTTACTGAGTGCGGAAGATGTAGTTGCATCTCCCGCAAATTTATCAGCAATGATGCTGTCTGCGGGAAGATGAATGGAAACTCCCTTTTCGTCCGCCTTCTTCAACAGGTCCAGTGCCATCTCCAGCCGGTCCTCTTCACAAAGCGAATTGCCGATATGTCCACCTTCAGCTTTGAAGAAGGTATAAGCCATGCCGCCACCTATAATGATATCAGTGGCTTTATCAAGAAGGTTTTCAATGATGAGTATTTTGTCCGATACCTTTGCGCCGCCGATAATGGCCGTGAAGGGACGTTTGTTGTTATGCAGTACTTCCTCAGCAGCTTTCACTTCACCTTCCATCAGCAGCCCGAACATCTTTTTGTCTCCCGGAAAGAACTGAGCTATAACAGCCGTTGAAGCATGTGCGCGGTGAGCTGTGCCAAATGCATCGTTCACATATACATCGCCCAGTTTAGCTAGTTTCTCGGCAAAATCCTTGTCTCCTTTTTCCTCCTGCTTATAATAGCGAAGGTTCTCGAGCAGCAATACCTGTCCGGGTTTTAGGTCCTTTGCTTTCTGGGCGGCGGCATCGCTGTTGCAATCATCAGCAAAATGCACCTCTGTACTGAGCAACTGTCCAAGATGCGCCACTAACGGCTTTAACGAAAAGTCGGCAAGCGTAAGGTTTGGTTTCTTTTCGATGTCTTTAAGCGGACGGCCCCAGTGGCTCATCAGGATCACGCTGCCGCCATCTGCAAGCACCTTCCTGATCGTGGGAAGTGCCCCGCGTATACGCGTATCGTCAGTGATCTCGCCGTTTTTTATCGGCACATTAAAGTCAACGCGTATCAGCGCTCTCTGGTCTTTGAAATTGTGGGATGAAAAGTTAGACATATAAGTTAGCGAAAGTTATAGTTTGAACCCATTGATGGATGATCTTAAAATTATTAATCAGATCGTTAGGTAAAAATAATAAAACCCGCATTATCACGCGGGTTTTATCTAAGAATAAACTAAATCATATTATTTACTGATCAGCCCCGCGAAATAACGCACAGTACGTACAAGCTGGCTTACATAGCTCATCTCGTTGTCATACCAGCTTACAGTCTTCACCAGTTGGCTTTCGCCAGCAGTAATAACCCTCGTCTGCGTGGCATCAAACAGCGAGCCGTAAGAAGTGCCGATGATGTCGCTGCTCACGATCTCATCTTCATTGTAGCCGAAGCTATCATTGGCTGCGGCTTTCATCGCGGCGTTAACTTCTTCTATGGTCGTTTTCTTTGTAAGTATTACTGTAAGCTCAGTAAGTGAACCGGTAACCGTTGGTACGCGCTGTGCGCCACCGTCCAGTTTGCCTTTCAGCTCTGGTATTACAAGGCCTATAGCCTTTGCTGCACCTGTTGAGTTTGGTACTATATTTTCAGCAGCGGCACGAGCACGGCGCAGGTCGCCCTTCGGGTGCGGTGCATCAAGTGTGTTCTGGTCGTTTGTATAAGCATGTACAGTAAGCATAAGGCCCGTAACGATGCCGAATGAGTCATTCAATACCTTGGCCATCGGGGCCAGGCAGTTAGTAGTGCAGGAAGCACAGCTGATTACAGTCTCGCTGCCATCAAGTATCTGGTGGTTTACATTGAATACCACTGTTTTCATATCTCCGGTTGCAGGAGCTGAAATAACTACGCGCTTGGCGCCGGCTGCAATATGTCCTTCTGCTTTCTCCTTATCCGTGAAAAAACCGGTGCACTCAAGCACCACATCTACATTATGTGCGCCCCATGGTATTTGCGCAGGGTCTTTTTGAGCGTAAATTTTTATCTCCTTACCATTCACAACGATTGCGCTGTCCGTATGCGATACGCTCTGTCCGAAGCGGCCCTGGGCGGTGTCATACTTCAGTAGGTGAGCCAGTACATTTGGCTTTGTCAGGTCGTTGATTGCTACTACTTCTATGCCTTCCATATTGTATATCTGGCGGAAAGCAAGGCGGCCGATACGGCCAAAACCATTGATGGCAACTTTTACTGTGCTCATTTTATAGAATTATTATTTTTTGTTTAAAAACGTGGCAAAGGTATGGAATTCAAACCCAAAAATCCCAAACATATCAGGTTAATACGCACGTTTAAGGCAAGGTTTCCCACATTTTTAGCTTGGAAATGTTAATATTTTATGCCTCAGAAGTGCATTTGATTAGTGGATGCCTCTCGCATTCAGCGCCTTTCGGTAAGCAGTGGCATTTTTCTCATGCTCGTCATAAGACGATGCAAAAGCAGAATGTCCACTTAGGTCTGCCGTTGCGCAAAAATAAATGTAACTTGTTTTAGGCGCCTGGAGCACGGCATCGATTGTGCCGGGAGAAGGGGTGCAGATCGGCCCCGGCGGAAGTCCGTCATTTTGATAAGTATTATAAGGCGAATTGTAACGAAGCATTTCTCCCGTCACCCTTCGAATGCTGAAATCACCGATCGCAAATTTTACTGTCGGGTCTGCCTGCAACCTCATTCCTTTCTGTAGCCGGTTGATGTATACACTCGCGATCTTAGGCTTGTCCTCACTAATATTTGTCTCTTCATCTACTATGGATGCAATGATTGTTGCCTGGACAGCCGTGCAGCCATGAATATGTGCCTGTTCTTTTCGGGTTGCATCCCAGAAATGGGCGTAGTTCTTTTCTATTTTCCGGTAGGCTTTGTCGGCATTTGTGTTCCAGAAAAATTCATAGGTGTCCGGTATTACCGTGCACATCATCGTATTAGTATCCACACCAAATTGGGACAAGTAATGCTCGTCTCTAAACAGTTCGTGCAACGCATTGGAGTCAGCCTCAAGGTTAGTAGACAGGAGGTTAATAAAGTCCTTTTTAGTACGTAGCTTATTGATCACCAGCTTCACGGGTGTCTGTCTTCCGGATCTGAGCAACCTCACGATCTCGAAATTGCTCATGCCATTCCTGATACGGTATTTACCCGGGTGTAGGTGAGCCGGGAGTTGTGCGCGTTCTGCCAGCAAATTGAAGCTGCTCATATCACTCACATAGCCGCCATCTTGTAGCTGTGTTTTTAACTTGGCATAATTTGAGCCGGTATGTATGTACAGAAACTCACCCTGCCTGAGTGTGCCCGTATTTGGTCCGAAAACCTTTACAGCAGCAAACAGCAGCACACAAGCTATGACGATCAGTATATACAGCCCTGTACGTGATTTTTTCTTTTTTGCGGTTGCCATAATTCAAGGCAAGATAAGGTGAAAAATTGATACAATTTTTACACATGCCATCGACGGAACCGTAGCAGGATTTTATCAAATTTCATAGGTGAATAAGGCAGAAAGATCATCCAGGTTCCTGGCGCAGTGATTTGCTCTGTGTTATTTGCTTGCGTTTTTTCCCAAGGCTGCTGCTGTCGCTGCGGGCCGGGAACACCCTAGTTGTGAATGTTGACAATTGGTAAATGAGCGCTTAAAGCTACTTCATTAGATATGCTCTTGTGGAAAAGTGCACTGATGAAATTTCGTTTTTCAGGTATCATCACCAGCAGGTCTATCTTCTTATCATGAACAAACGCAAGCAATCCGGCCTCAACATGATCATTTTCAAGTAAGTGGATCTCAGGATCAAGTGCAGATAGGTCATTCTGTACAGAGATGGCTTCCGGCAATACTTCTGATTTCATCTTCTTTCCTGGCTTGCTTATATACACCACATGTAATTTGCTGTGAAATGTATTGGTCAGCATTTCAATATCCCGTACAGGCAGGGTCTCGTTGACATCATGCATATTGCACGCGATTGCAATATTTTTCACTGCCACATAATGAACATCGGCGGGGATAATAATAACCGGGTAAGGGATACGGTGTATTGCAGCGAGTGCATTGCTGCCCAGCAACATACGCTCAGCAGCTCCCGTTCCTTGTAGGCCCATGACAATAGCAAAAAGGTCGGTTTGAGCCGCAATAGATCTGGTTTCTTCAATAAAGTCGCCCATCCTTACCAACGCTGAAACGCGTATAGTATTTTTGGTTCGTTGCTCAATCCGTGACTTCAATTGATTGATGATTTTGGTGGCATCTCGCATCATCAGGTCTATAGTTTCCGCGGGTATTGTCATCTCTGATGTCGTCATAGGCAGCGATACCACATGTATCAGTGTCACGTTCGCTTGAATTGCACAGGCAAGGTCTGCAGCATACATCGCGGCATTGGTTGATGTCTCGGAGAAGTCTGTTGGAATAATGATCGTTTTCATAAAAATTAATCTTGTTTTGTTTTTATAACTAGTGGCCCGGCACACCGTTTAAAACGCCCAGATATGGAAGTTAAGGCGCAGTTTCCTTCGCTGTATCAGGATCCGCCAATCAATGAATAGGAATACACAAATTATTACAATGCCGAGGCAGGTGCTCAGTACGTTTTGCCAGGTAAAAAATCCTTGCGCGATCATCTTTGCATTATTAACAACATATTGTCCGGTAAAAACCATCATCATATCGCTGGTGAACTTGCCGACAAAAAATGCCGGTATGATGTGCATGGGTTTGATACGTGCAATTCCGGCCACGGTGAACAACGGAGTGGACGGTAGCGGCATTAGGGTATACAGCAGCACGAAAAGCTGTACTTTCCAGCCATTGCCCGCTAGTTTTTCACCGATGAACTGTAGGTCTTTATTTTTACTCATAGTTATCATTTTAGCGGAGAGCCATGGGATATAAAGGCTTAGCACATACCTTCCAAGCGTAGATCCAACAACGCCTACCGCCAGCACACCCCATATATTCAGTTCATAACGCACCTGGAGAAATACCATCGCGGTCCAGGCTGGTGGACCGAAAAATGGTATAATGTCCACCACGAACGCCGCTATAAAAACCAGCAAATAATACATCACATGCAAAGAAACGCAACTTGCACGTATTAATACTGATGAGTTTCACCCGTGATTATGACCGTGGTTAGTTTTTTGCCATAACGGTAATGAAAAATGTCTGTGCATAACTGTTTTTGCCTTTTTTACGGCGGTATGTTTTTTTTATGCAGGGATACAACAAAAACAAACAACTATGCCCGAAGGACCATCAATTGTAATATTAAAGGAAGAATCCCATCCGTTTAAAGGAAGAAAAGTGATTGAAGTAGGCGGCAACAGTAAGGTCGGTATCGAGCGAATGCTAAATAGAAAAGTAGTTGAATTCAGGAGCTTTGGAAAGCAGTTTCTTATTTGCTTCAAGACATTTACCGTTCGAATTCACCTGATGCTATACGGCAGTTACCGAATTAATGAAAGTAAAGAAACTGCGCCACGTTTAAGTTTAAAATTCAGTAACGGTGTTCTTAATTTCTATGCATGTTCTGTCAGGATAATTGAGGATGATCTGGATGATCTCTACGATTGGTCTGCAGATGTTATGGCGCCGGCCTGGGATCCGAAAGCCGCTGTCAGAAAGCTGCAGGCGGCTCCGGACACATTCGTGTGCGATGCTTTACTTGATCAGCAGATTTTTGCCGGCGTTGGCAATATCATCAAAAATGAAGTGCTGTTCAGGGTAAAGATCAATCCGCTTAGTCTTCTCGGTGCAATACCGCTGAAACAGTTAAAGCTGTTGGTAAAGGAAACGCATCACTATTGCTTTCAGTTCCTGGAGTGGAAGAAGAATTACGAGCTCAAAAAGCACTGGTTGGCGCATACCAAAACCATTTGTCCCAGGGACAATGTTCGCTTTTCATTTGGATATCTTGGAAAAACAAATCGTCGGTCTTTTTATTGCGAAGTATGCCAGGTGCTCTATACTTAATTTTAGAATAAGAAACTGCATACGGCAACGGAGAAAATAAAGGAGAGCGGAAAAGGCAGGCGATATTCGCTCTGTTTCTCCGCTCTCTAGCTGTGGAGAAGGGCGGGAATATGTCGAACTTTTTTGTTGAGGATTTGGAGCGGTTTGATCTTTTCTGAGAATAATAATAGTTGACAATTGTGCAGAAAAATAGAGAATTGCAAAGCAGAGTATTCAGTATGGGAACCAGCTCAATGAGCAAGCAAAGGGCTTCATCTTCTACGCACATATATGAATTCGCTGCGTAACCACAATATTCCCTTTATAGTCAAAGCAGGCCCCGATCTGTTTTCACAAAGTGAAATACTTTTATTCTTTGCGTGCCTGGCACTGACAGCCAACTTAGACAGTTTTATGGGCCGCAACTTAATTGGCCTGTTGGGACTTCATCTTAACATAAACGATTTTACGCCCGAAAATGTTATTCGGGCTGGAAAGATTTGATATGAAAATACGCCAACAATAGCGATTATAATTTTTAAAAATAATGCATCAAAAATCAATCAATTTTTCTTTCTAATAACTTTACAGGCATTTTTTATAGCAAACTCTGCCAATTGTATATTATTTTCGACTGGAGAAAAAATCACGCAAGTTTCATTCACCTCATCGGTAAATTCATCGGTCAAAAGAATATCTTCAGGTAAATTATCTCGGTTTTTGTTTGGAAATACAAGACGAGCAAAATCTCCTTCTTTTCAAACCAGCCATCTTCCTTATATTTATAAGTTTAGATTTTAGGATTTTGGTGGTTAGCGGTGGGGCGGTGAAAGAGCGCAGACGCGCCGAGGAAGTAAAAACCAACCTCAACGAAAAGAAATTCAATTGACTACGATAGCTCTATTGATTTGTCTACCATACCTCACCTTTGTGCCGAATAAACCACACAATAGCCCATATTGTGGGGACCTGTAGTGTTAAATATGAAATAACCAAAATGAATATTTCTAGTTTTGATTCCTCCCGTTCATTTAAATTTTTCATAGATTCCTTAACTTTGCGCTTTTTTTAAAAGTCCATGATCCTTAAATGTGTGTGCAGGTGATACTGATGGCCTGCGGAACCAGCAACAGCGGGTCTTCAGTTTTTTTTAATTCCGTTCGAAAAACGGCTTTTATTCCGCGTTCCTGATGCACTGCGGAACATCAGGAACAACAGGCTGCATCTGTATCTATTTTTATCTGTGTCACGCGCCTAGTCGCTGCAATTCTATTTCGAGGTCATTCGCCAAACGCCATCCCAGGAAGCATCTAAATGTTTGAACTCAAGGTGGTGTATTCTTGCCAGATAAGCCTCAGCAGTTTTACAGCCAAATTGCTGAACCAGTTCATTTAAGATGATCTTTGCGGTATTCCAATCCTGATTTCTATACGCTGCCAAAGCGACTTCAAAGCGTGATCTGCGTTGCTGCTCTCGGTCATTGAGCTCACCTTCCTTCGCCAACACTTCATATATTTTTACTTGTTCTGACTTGCCTTTCACAATTATTTCGTCAATTTCACCTGATTCTATTAAAGTGCCTGCCATAAGCATGGTAGCCTCAGACATTAATATCCGGGTTCCATACTGCTTGTTAGCAGACTCTAATCTTGAAGCAAGGTTTACAATGTCTCCCATTACAGTATAGCTGCGGGCTTTCGTGCTACCTATGTTACCAACTACTACTTCCCCTGTGGCCAATCCTATACGAATATCTATTTCAGGAAGATCCTTTCTGATACCTAAAAGATCGGGTAACTCTTTTATAAATTGATTCAATGCGCCTATTTGCCTTAGTGCGGCGCGGCAAGCTGCAGCAGCCTGTTCTTCTTCTTTTACAAATGGTGGTCCCCAATACGCCATTATCGAATCTCCAATGTACTTATCGATAATGCCATTTTCCATTTGAATACATTCAGACATGAGCGTAAGGTATCGGTTGATCATTGTTACAAGTCCGGTCGGGGAAAGTTGTTCGCTGACCATAGTAAAACCAACTATGTCGCAAAACAACACAGTCATTATTTGTTTTTTGCCAGCTAGCATATCCTCCCTTCCAGGAAGAATAATTTTCTCTACAATCCGCGGATCTATATATGTGCTTATCAACTTTTGGAGCTCTTGCTTCTTTCTCAGTTCTGCAATCATCTCATTCAGACTATCTCCCAGTTGGCCAATTTCGTTTTCTGGTAAGCCATTTATATGTACAGAAAGATCACCTCCGTGAACTGCCCGCGTTGACTGCAACAATTCAATCAACGGACGTGCAAGTTGCCGAGAGAGCAGCCAAGCCCCCCATAAGCCGAGAATGACACTTAGCAGCGTAATAGCTAGGCTGCTCCAAAGTGCTGTTGCCCTTGCGTTATTGGCCTGTATAGCTGAAAGATGTGCAATTGCGACGGAATTTTTCTGAAGGTCTGATCTCTTGTCTTGTAGGATTGACTGTAATTGCACATTTATAGCCATCAAGGGCTCATAATCACCTTGTATCTTTGATTTCTTTTTCCATAAAATACGTTCAGCAATCTCGCTTTGCTGGTCAAATGCAATTTCTATAGCTGCCACTATCTCTCTGGCTTTTACAAAGAGTTCTCTCTCTTTCGAATCGTCAGGAAGTTTTGACAGATCATTCTTTAAAAGAGCAATATCATCCCTGACAATTTTTGTGAGTTTTTTGAAATTATATTCGGCTTCGCGAGTAACGCTTGTGTCAGCTATGGGAAACGAGTATTCCCGGTATAACCGTTCAAAAGCAACGCGCCTCCTAAGACCAGCTTCATTTAGCTCAGCGGCATGACTGGCAATCGGAATGCTGATTTCGGATATTTCAGCTACCTCTTTGCCTAGCTTTACTATTTCGACACTATTTATTACAGCAATGACGATCATCAAGATGAGGAGATTTACCGCCAGACCGAAAATCTTTAATGCAATTGAGTGTTTCATTTTGTTGGTAATATTTAATTGGTTTCATCCCCTGTAGGTAGATGCGCCGTGATACTGAATTTTAGGTTCCTTGCGATATATGTAATCTATGGCATGTTATTTCAGTATCGAGGTTGCTGAATTTTACCACGCTACATTTTTTACCCTCATTGTTGAACGCTATATTATTTGTTCATCGACTGATAATTTACATTGAGAACTAAAAAGCCAAAAAACGTTAAGAAGTTTAATAGAATGAAAAATGTCGCCCATCGTTTAGCTTCTCGATAAAATACTTTCTCGTTTAACGAAATGCTGGACTCGCCTGATGCACACTGAAAAATTTTGTAAGGTCTAAACTTAATGCCGCTTGATTCCGGTTCTTTTATTTTGTACTTATTATGTATCAGGCAATAAACCAGGATGTATACCACATTTTCAACCACCATGATTAGCAGTGGTGTAAAATTAATTTCACACATAAGGAGGATAATGGTTATTTCTTGAACGAAAGCTTAATCGATAGCAGAAAATATTCAAGATCTACTGATTCGTTTTTTCTGAAAACCGTCGCGTTAAAGCGCTTGATATAACTATAGGCTTGAACGCCGCTAATCTTTGCACATCCACTGGCGCTGCTAGTAAGTGTCGGGTAAAAAAATGCCTAAAGTTGGCATTAAAAGAATCTTTTTTTTCCATCTTTTTTGTTTTTTAAATTATTTTTTAAAATTCATTCTTTTTTTTCTTCTTTTTGCTACTAGGATTAGTAGTAGTAGTCAAGAGCTTAACAGGAGTCAACTACCATAAAAATAGTGATGCCAACTGCTTGATTGGTTAACCAATCAAGCAGAGAGCGGGTGTCGAGTATGTAAAATTTAATATGGGCATTGCGATAATAAGCAAGGAATATGATGAGGATGGAGACAGGTAAATACAACAAACCAAGATAACCTACAATCCGATACAGAAGTCAATCCTTTGAAAGATCGTTCATTGTTGCGCTAATCTACACGTGAATTTTTCGTTTTTCTCATCCGGAAAAGCTTTACAGCCCAGCTCTGCATTTACAGACAAACACGATATTCGGTCTGTAACCAATCATCATATAAATTTGTATTTCAGAGTTGGTGTTGCTATTGTTTCAACCAACAATTTTTATCACAACCGGATCAATAATATTTTAAACGGGTAACAGAATGACATATGCAGGAAACAGGGTTTACATTTGAAAGGCTGGACAATAAAGGTGTAGAAACATTGATTGACTGGGCAGCTGCGGAAGGTTGGAACCCAGGCATAAATGATGCATCCTTATTTTACAATACGGATAAAGACGGCTTTTACGGTTATTTTAAAAATGGTAAGCTGGTGGGTGGTGGATCCATTGTAAACTATAACAATGAATATGGATTTATGGGATTCTTCATTGTGCGTCCTGAATACAGGAATATGGGAATTGGCGCAAAACTCTGGCGAATACGCAGAGACACCCTACGGCAAAGGCTATTGCCGGGGGCAGCTATCGGCATGGATGGAGTATCTGCAATGCTGCCATTTTACGCTAGAGGTGGCTTTGTTGGAAATGATTCACGGATACGACACGGCTTGCTTTGGGTTTGACCGCAGGAAGTTTATTGCAGATTGGGTGTTTCAAAGTCAAGCTGGCGCATTCAAATACATAGATAACCCTAAACTTAAGGGATATGCAGTGATCAGAAAAGCGAGAATTGGCTATAAGATCGGACCATTATTTGCTGATAATCCCGATATTGCGGAAGAACTATTCAGGTGTTGCTTGAAATTCGCATCAGGGCAAAATGTCTTTCTGGACATAACGTTATCAAATATTCACGCCGTTCTGCTTACCAGAAAATATTCAGGCACATTCATGTTTGAATGCGGGCGCATGTACAACGGTAAAGCTCCTATTTTGCCGATACATAAGATCTTCGGGATTACGAGTTTTGAGCTTGGTTAGCCAGGACTAATAGTTTTTAGAAAAGCCAAAAGTTGCACAGCTATATTTGTTTTAAAGAAAACTACTGACATTAGCAGGTATTATCATCTCAGCCAGCCTTACTTTTGGAAAAATAAAGTTGTGGCTATGCGCAAACCCACCCTTGCAATAATTGATAATTTTGGGATTGTTCGACAATCGTATTATCTCGCTCTCAAACAGCAAGGTTTCGATGTGTCAATTTTATCTTCTAACTGGAAGGACTTCAATGACAAGGTTAGCAGTGGCGCAAACAGTCCTGACATTTGTTTGATAAACATTGATTCCACTATATACACCGATTTACTCAGTGATTCAATAATAAGATCCTATGTAAACAATTCTAAAATAATTGGATATACTTTGTCTGAAGAATCGCCTCTCGGAAAGTCTGAATATGTCAATGTTTACATGCCATTTAACCTGGGCCTGCAAAAAATGACTGAAATAATCCTAGCTACACTACATTCATAGACTGTAGTGTTTTTTTCGATTACACGAAATACAGCTGTCGAACTGTTTTTCGGATTTTGCAAGCCGTGGTAAGGCATTAGCGATGCACAACTAATCTATCCCAACCGCTATTTTAGTTAATGTGTCGCTGCAGCACTCTTTAAAAATAAAAATGCAAGACAAGTCTATATTTTGGAATACTAAACTATCTGTTGAGGTAAGTAATAAATGAATGATATACACTCCTGTCTATCTCGCACTATGACTATCTGTTATCTTTCTTAGAAAAACTACTAGGGTCAGTAGGTGTATTTGCACGGGTTAAATTTAAATTTACCACTTCAAAAACATAAATTATGATCTCGAAAGTGAAATTCGTTACTGAAAAAAGTAAGTTAGATTATGGAGCTGTAAAATTGGCGGCTTTGACATTGCGATCTATTAACCATGATATACGCAAGGATATCTTAAAATTATTGGAACATAACAAGTCGATGAAAGTCACAGATATTTATTTAAACCTCAAAATGCAACAATCTGAAACATCTATAAATCTGGCAATTTTACGAAAGTCAGGCATTGTTTCTACAAATCGCAAGGGTAAAGAGGTCTACTATTCACTAAATCTCAGCAGAATCGAACATGTTGTTTCGTTTGTCGATAAGTGGGCAAGCTTATAATTATTCCTTTAGCTAATATAAGCCAAAAATGAACAAAGCGGAATTGATTGAAAAAATTGCCTCCGAGGCAAATATGACAAAGGTGCAGTCAAATAAAACTATTAATTCATTTACTTTGGCAGTGGTGGCCAGCCTTAAAAAAGGTCAGAACGTTACACTTGCCGGATTTGGAACATTTTATGTTACTACCCGTGCTGGATGTAATGGGCGCAATCCGAAAACCGGGTTAACTATAAAATTGAAAGCGTGTAAAGTTGCAAAGTTCAAAGCCGGTAAAGAACTTTCAGAAAGTATCAATAATAAAATCTAATTCTAAGTGGAGTCGTATTTCGTAACCGAATGCCTGACCTTATGCCTCCTCCAGAAATTGTAACCGTCAGACATCTAACTAAAGGCCGAACTACAATATTCATAAACATGAATCCTTCCAGGCTCTGGCTACATAAAATTAACATTATAATATAATAGAGGATGGAAAAAATACTATGGGTATTAATAGCATTCGCTGCAGGTGCATTTTTGCCAATCCAGGCTGGAATAAATGCGATGCTTAGTAAGGCTGGTGGTAATTATTTACATGCCGCAATGATATCCTTCATCGTTGGCTCTTTAGCGTTGGCTATATATATACTTTTGACAAAACAAACTGCATCCTGGGCTGGCATTAAGTCTGCCCCAGCTCATGCGTGGGTTGGTGGTTTACTAGGAGCTTTTTACGTCACCGTCATTATTCTATGCTTTCAGAGGCTGGGACCTGGTTTGACATTTGGCACGGTAGTAGCAGGCCAAATGGTGATATCTTTGATCTTGGAACACTTTAGTGTCTTCGGGGGAAATCCACAACCTTTTAATTTACTAAAATTGGCGGGCATAGCGTTAATAGTTTTGGGCGTTATACTTATTAAAAGGTTTTGAATTAAAATATGGTATCGTTCAATAAATATATTTTTTTGCCCCCGCCGAGTCTCCTTCTTGAGGAACTCGGCGGCAATAATGGTACTGAAGCTGGTGCGGCCTACCATCTACCCACATCTTGAGATTGCAAAAAAGACATCACGACAACCCAGGCCCCTTTGCTTTTTTCTTTACACCTGGTAAACGCTTATTTGCCTGTTGGTAAAAGGGATTGCATATCCCCAGACTATGGTGTGGATTGCAAATCCCGGCGAGCGGGGGTGCCGGGTATGCCCTCCGTACGGGGCATCTAGATTTCTTTCTTTAATGTAGGTTCATCGTTATGGCAGTAGGCCTTCAGCGGCACCCCCTTTTCATCAGTACCATATATCAGCAGTTGCTGATCATTACCGGATTCAGCTATCCTGAATATCTCCCCTTTTATTTTTCCCATTTCGGGGTACATAAATGTTACTTTATCCCCACGTATAAATAGAGGTGGCGTTTTACATTCCATATAGCTGTTCTTGAGATCGAAAATTATTGGGAAATTTTTTTTAAATCTGGTGTACGCTGGCGCCGCTTTTCGAGTAAAGTTGAAAGCATATTAACGGTTAAAGGCTTTGTGATAAACTCACTTACAAAGGAAAATTCTTTTGCCTTCATTATGTCTTCCGGCGCATTTGATGACGTGCATATATAGATATCTATGCCCAAGCCATCCGTGTATAAGTTGTCCCGGAAGCGATCGAGAAAACCCCAGCCGTCCAAAACAGGCATATTCAGATCGAGGAGTATAATTTCGGGAAATGGCAATGACTGCGTACGCCTGTCAATCAAGTAATCCAATCCTTCCCTGCCATTGGGCCTGGATACAAATTCGCTGACGCTGAACGCTGAAAAGACCCTTTTTACGAGCATAGTCGTTATGGGGTCATCCTCCACAAGCAAAATGGTTAATTTTTCGTTCATCTTTCTTTCTTTAATTGTACAAAAAATGTTGATCCTTTACCCGGTTCACTTTCCACCCATATCTTTCCATTCATAGTTTCTACCTGCGATTTGGTCATAAAAAGCCCGAAACCTTTTGCTCCCGGATTTTCATGAAATACCTTTCCTATTTTAAATAATTTATCGCCGTTGCTTTTCATATCTATACCCAGCCCATTGTCTGCAACAGATAAGAGAACTACCTCCCCCCAATCTTCGGCAGATATGGTTATTTCCGGCACCCTTTCTGCCGACCTGTATTTCAGTGCATTGCTCACGAGGTTTAGCAGTATACTATTGATGTATTCTGGGGGGCCATACAGCGTTGCGGCTGCATCAAATTTTCTGTGTAACCTGGCACCACAGCTTTCTATTTCTATCGCCAGTGCGCTGAGCAACTGTTTCAGGCAGTCGTGCAGCGTGTTATCGCGGTACTCAATCTCTAAGTCCTGCATTACATACAGCGAATCAACCAGTTGGTTCAGCACCACAGATACACTTTCTACAGATGGCTTCAGGTAAGCGTGCAGTATACTTAGCTGCTCAATATCATCAGTATCATCTATAAGGTCTATCACCGAAGCAATATTGGTAAGCGGCGCACGTACATTGTGCGCGATAATACTGCTGAAATCGCGGAGCTTTCTATTCTTTTCCTTGAGTTGTTCTATCAGTTTAGCCTTCCTGTCCTCCAGGCGTTTGCGGTCTGATATATCTATGGCGTATCCTATCATTATCAGCAGTTCTCCATTCTTGTCTTTTACCGGATATAATCCCCGCAGGTGTGTCACATAATTGCCGTCAGGCGCTTTCATCGTCTCCTCCCATTTCAGGCCACCCTCATTGTTCTTGGCCGTTATAAACTGTTTCCGTCTTTCATCAGCATATTTGCGGTCCCGCTTGCGGTAGGCGCAGTACTCATAGTCGTCCATGCCAATGATCTTGCGCCTGTACTTGGGGTTGTTAATGGCATAAGGGTTCACATACTGGTACCTGTGGTTTTTATCAAATACTACCAAATCAGTGGGGATATTGTTGAGTATAGATTCATAAAAGTCTTTGGTTCTGCCAATGTACCCTATTGCACAGCATAGCACGATAGGCGCAAGGTCTATTATCCAGAGCAGCTCATTGGTCTGCTGCTCATGCACCAGGAGTTGCAGTGTTACCGGGATGGCTGTCTGCCATGCATGTAAACACGTAGCAACTGCAACAAAAGGCAAACCCAGAAGCATCCCAAATATGTAATATACAAGTTTATTCGAAACGTTTTTTGTCATCCACGATAGTTAAATTTAACGAGCCATCAAAGTGCAAACTATAGTGTAGTTTATACGCGACCGTGAAGCAATAATTCGTTTTGCGAAAGAAGCCCCTGGTCGTTTTTACAAATATTGCGAGAAAACGAGATCAATTTACTACTATACTTAGTAGGTTTTAAAACTTCGCCTTGTACCCCTGTTGACATAAAGGATGCTGGATATATGGCTTGCCGACACATCAGATCATTAAGCGTCAGTTATAATAAATCAATTCGGAGAACGACTTTTTATCCTGCATTCCTGGTGCCCTGCGGAACGAAGGGGAGAACGGATTGAAAACTACTAGTTCTCGTAGGTTTATATTTTAGGAAATAGGCCTTCTTTACAACTTATAAATTGAAAGCCTTATGCAGCATAACGACCGCATAACAAAAATT
>CANJQU010000056.1 GCA_947476485.1 Chitinophagaceae bacterium | reverse complement strand
CCGGCATCACCTGTTTGGCGGTATTTTAAAGGTCAGGTTGATGATCGTGCCTTTATTTTCCCGGGAGTCTATATACAATTTTCCATTCAGCCGCTCTGCACGGGTCTTCATATTGTTGAGGCCATTGCCCTTTTTTACTGTCCGTATATCAAACCCCTTTCCGTCGTCCTTCAGCACCAGTTGCAGCACGTTCCTGTTCTTCAGCGTCACTTCCAGCGATATGTTCTTAGCATGCGAATATTTAAGGCAGTTGTTCAGCGCCTCTTTGAATATCATGATAAGGTTCCGGCTCATATCCATAGGCAATCTGAAATTGCGCCATTTCTCATCTGTGCCGGCAAACGTAAAATTGATCTCTGTATCCTGCACCAGTTCACCGCCGAAGTCGCGTATCCGGTGCAGTATCTCATACAGGTTATCGTTCGATGGTTTTAACGACCAAAGTATATCGCGTGTGCCGCTATATAGCTGGGCTGTATTATCCTCGATCTGGCCTAGTATCCTGGTAGTCTCCGGCGTCAGCGGCACCTTGCTTTTCAACACACTGCTCAGCACATTGATGCGGGTGAGCTTATTACCTATTTCATCATGAAAATCCTCCGCTGTTCGCATCCTTATCTTTCCCTGCTCTTCTATACGCAGCTTTTCCAGCAGGCGCTCCCTTCTCTGCTTCCTGCTGTTCACCATGTACTGAAGCAAAATACCTATGAGTATACACGCTATAAGTACGGAGAAACGGAACCAGTTCGTTTTTTGAAACGGCGTAATAATTTCAAACGAATAAGTGAGCTCGGGATAATGCTCCTGGTCGCTGCCCGTACACTGCACACGGAACACGTACTTTCCGGGTGGCAATGCGGAATATGTAACAGAATTTGTTGCAGACCAGTCTGACCACGGCGCCTCCAACCCGTCCATACGGTAGCGGTATTGCACCTCCTGGGAGCCACTGAGCGTGATGGCCTGGAAGGTAAATGTGATGTTGTTCTTCTTATAAGGCAGTCTCAGATCGTAGGGTATACCATACCAGTTGTCTGTGCTGTCATAATAGCTGCGGTCAATCGTGTTTTCACCACCTAGCTTCACAGACTGTAATACGATACTGGTGGGCGATGACGAAACAATATCGGTATGTGGCTGGTAATGCACAGCGCCGTTGGTTGTGCCAAACCATATGCTGCCATCGGGAAGTTTTATAACAGAGTTGATATTGCTTTCCATGCCGGATACGCCCTGGCCCTTACCATAAAATGTCACCACCGGTTCGCCATTTGCATTCATCCTTATCTTGTGGATGCCAAAACCGGTACCTACCCATACATTGCTGTCATTATCGGCAATGATATTGTAAATGAAATCAGACCGGAGGCCATGGCTTTTATTGATGACAAGGGATCTCCCGGTTACAATATTGTACCGGATCACCCCATTGTCGGCGCTGCCTATCCATAAATTCTGACCTTGCTGCAGCAGGCAATTAACAGGTGAGCTGTCTGCTACTGTATTGGTAGTAAAAACGGTCACTTCCCCATTCTGGTACTGCTTCATTCCCTTTTCAGTCGCCATCACTACTTTGTCCTCCCCTATGTCCAGGAACGCCACAACCGAAGCATTCTTCACATCTATCGTCTTAAAAGTATCACGTTCAAGAACAACCGCCCCATTTAGAAAGCCTATCCATAGGCGGTGCTGCGGGTCATCGTAAAGGCAATGAATAGAGTTGGACGGAAAGTTTCGCTCCGGCGCTTCATATTGGCGGAATATCCCGTTATCATATGACCACAGGCCCCTCCCGCGCGTACCGATCCACAACCTGCCGCTGCGCGAATGATGCAGCGCAGTTATTGCCGGAACGGGGCTGGAAGGGAATGAAAGGCCACTCACCTTTCCTTCGGCGAATATATAGAGTCCCGCGTCATAAGTACCGAGATAAAGAGAATCCCGCCTATTTGAGGTGATAGCCATCACCTGCGCACTGGGCAATCCCATCGTTTCATCAAGCACAGTGAATTGTGATCCGGAAAACCGGAAGATGCCCTGCCCGTCCGATGCCATCCACACATTACCTTCAGCATCGGTGAGCAGCGAAAAGAAAGCATTGTCGCTGAGGCCGTTTCGCTTATTATAGCTTTGCACCCTGTTATCAAAAACTTTTAAGACCCCGCTGTTAGTGCCTAGCCAAAGTGCACCGGATCTGTCCTGTGTAATCGAAGCCGCCAGTGGGGTAATGACCAGTTGCAGCCCGTTTACAGAATAAGGCCTTAGCATACCGCTGTCCATTCTGTATAAACCAGCCCCTGTGGTCACCCATATCACTTTGTCCCGGTCTCGGAATATCCCGGCTATATTAGGTGGGTTCTGGTCTTCCCTTACCTGGAACTTTATGGTATCCCATATCTTGTTGTCGTAATGATACAACATGCGGTTTTTTGCAGCCCATATCCCTCCTTTCTCTGCGAGCAGGGACGTTATGACACCCTCAGGGCCAGGAACAGCAAAGTACTTTATTTTGCCTTTGGTAATGAAATATACCTCTCCCTGTGTGCGCCACCATGTTGTGTCGTTCACTATTTGCAACTGCTGCGTACTGTTAACAAGACGCACAGTTTGCTGGGGCCTGGTATAATGAACAAACTTTCTTCCATCGAACCGGGATATCCCGGCAGGCCCGCCGGCCCATATACAGCCTTGCGTGTCAACAGCAACGCTCCAAACTGTGTTGTTAAGCATTCCGTTCCTCACTGTATAGTTTGTGAAGTTCCTGCCATCATAACGTGAAAGCCCGCCAAGCGTACCTATCCAAAGATTGCCGGTCTTATCCTGTGCCAGGCAGGTAGCTTGCGATTGCACCAGGCCATCATCTACGCTGAGGTCATGAAACGGATAACGCTGAGCAGATGACCGAATTGAAAACAGCAATACGATCGCAATGATGGCCGTGCATCTTACACTAAATGACATCCCCCGTAAATAGTTACGCTGCTTCATATTGCAGTGTGAAATTAATCCTTATAGCGGTTAAAAAATACTCGCATACGGGTGTTTTCTGTTAGAACAATGCAAATCACCCGCAGTGGGGGAATATATCGTCATTATTCGCGGATACTTTTGAACTCAACTACACACCATATGAAAAGTCTCCTGTTTTGCACCGCCTTTATCCTCTAATTAGCATATGCCGGCATAGTTGCAGCCCGCCCCGGTGGCATATCCGGCAGGGTAACCGATGATGCCGGCAAGCCGGTTAGCTTCGCCAGTGTCATCTTGCTTCAATCATCAGATTCGGCACTTGTAAAAACCACGCTGACGAACGATAACGGAGCATATGATCTCTCACCGGTGACAAACGGAACATACATTGTAAAGGTGATGCTGCTGGGACATGAAACCTTCAATTCCGATTTGTTTACGGTTGCAGACAACACAATCGCCATACCCGAAATAAAATTGCACGAGACCGAATCCAAACTAAAAGGGGTAACAGTAAGCGCGCAGAAACCATTCATTGAGGTACATGCCGATAAGCTGGTGGTAAACGTGGAAAACAGTATTGTAAGCGCCGGAAACTCTGTAATGGATGTCCTGGCGAAGTCGCCGGGTGTGTCTGTTGATCAGAACGACAACATAAGCCTGAAAGGCAAGCAGGGTGTAAATGTTATGATAGATGGCAGGATAGTGCCGGTATCGGCAGCCGACCTGGCGAATATGCTGAAAAGCATGCCTTCTAATTCTGTTGATAAGATAGAGATCATCTCCAATCCTTCCGCCCGGTATGATGCTGCCGGCACCGCAGGTATCATCAACATAAAAACAAAAAAGGATAACAAGACCGGACTCAACGGCAGCCTCAACGGCAGCTATGCGCAGGGCGTATATCTGAAAGATAACGGCGGCTTCAATCTTAACTACCGCAAAAATAAACTGAACGTATACCTTAACTACAACCTCAGCGACCGCAATGGATTCAGCCATGTAGACTGGAACAGGAAATACTACGCCAGCGGCTCTTACACCGGCTCCTTTGTTCAGGACAACTACACCACGGTCCACTTCCGTAACAACCTGGCAACCACCGGTGTGGACTATAATCTCTCTTCCAGAACCTCTATAGGCGGCGCGATTACCGCCGACAATTTTTACATGAGCACCAGGGGATATTACTTCGCTAACGTGATGGACCCGACGGACCACCTGCAATCTACATTTGCCACACACAATACTTCTGCCGGCAACTGGAACAACTATGCGCCCAACCTGCACCTGAAACATACGTTTGACAGCGCAGGCAAAGAGTTGACCATTGACGCGGACTATGCACGCTACTGGAACAGGAATTACCAGGACTTCACCACCAACTATTATTCACCCGGAGGAACAGAATCACAGCCGGCTTACATATTGCACGGTGATATCAGTGGCATAACGCAGATAAGATCATTTAAGGCAGATTACGTGAACCCGCTGAAAAGCGGCGCCCGGCTGGAGGCCGGCATCAAAAGCAGTTTTGTGACCGCTGATAACCAGCCACAATTTTTCGATCGAAGCAGCGGTAGCAATTTATACGACAGCACAAAAAGCAATCACTTTATCTACAACGAGAATATTAACGCTGCATACGTAAATGCAAACAAAGAGTGGAAGAAATTCAGCGCTCAGTTCGGGCTCCGTGCTGAACAAACCATAGTTACCGGCAGGGAAGAAACTACCGGTCAACCGCTCGAAAGGAATTATACGCGTCTCTTCCCCAGCCTGGCAGTGCAAAACCATATAAATGCAAACAACGACCTTGGTGTTACCGTGAGCCGCCGTATAGAGCGCCCTGGATATGATGACCTCAACCCCTACAAATTTTTTGTAGATCCAAGCACTTATAAAGCGGGCAACCCCTACCTCAATCCTGCGCTCACCTACTCGGGCGAACTGTCACACGTATACAAACAGCGGTTGATTACTACGCTTGCCTACAGCGTTACAAACAATGTGATCACGGAGGTTATAAAACCCAGCACCACGGCCAACAGGGTGACCATACAAACCAAGGACAACCTCGCGACAATGAACTATTTCGGCATCAGCGGCTCGTATACAATTCCCATTTTCAAATGGTGGACAAATATTACCAATGGCAATGCCTATTATGCGCAATACAGGGGAAACCTTGCCAATACTAATCTCAACGCAGGCAAGCCAACTTTTGATATTAATACCAGCAACAAGTTCACTATGCCGAAAGACTGGTCTGCAGAGCTCACGGTATTTTACCAGGCAGCACAGGTATACGGCTTTCTCAATCTCACGCCCATCTCTATGTTCAACGTGGGAATACAGAAAAACCTCCTCGACAAGCGTATGACGATACGCCTGAATGCTAACGACATTTTTTACAAAGGCAATGAGAGTGGTTCTTCGTTTTTTACAAACTACACAGAATATTTTACGGCCCTCCACGATACACGGCAGGCCAGCATTTCAGTAACTTATCGTTTTGGCAAGAAGACTGTTGCGCCTGTTCGCAGGCACAGCGGTGGTGCAGAAGAAGAGAAGAAGAGAGCCGGTGATAAGGGTGGTGCATAAAGTGTTTTCCCGCCTCCATATATTAGCAAATGAAGCTGTATCTGTTACAGCACGCCCTCCGGACAATTTGTGTGATCAGTTCCGGGGGGCTTTTCGTAAACAAAAAATGTCCCTTTCGGGACACTTTTCTTTGAATACTATTGCGTGATTAAGCTTTTGGCTTAGCTGGCTCGCTCTTGGTCTGAGTGCTGGTAGTGGTCTTAGTACTTTCTTTCGACTCTTTAGCGCCATCTTTCTTGCATGACTTGTGGCATTTTTCGCCTTTCTTGCAGCATGCCTTTCCTTGTGCAAATGCACCGCCTGTGATCATCAACACGGCAGCTAATAATAAAGTGAGTTTTTTCATTGTTTTGCGATTTTAGATGGTAAAGATAAAGAATATTCGATAATTATCGCCCAGACAAATCAATATTTTTTTCAATGTGCCGTGCTTTAACCTTTTGTTTGCACGGATCAATAATGCGCCAGTAAAGTGACTCCTCCTTTCACTACATCTCCTATTTTCACATCCACCTTAGTGCCCAGCGGAAGATATATATCAACCCTCGATCCGAACCGGATAAAGCCAAACTCGTCATTCTGCTTAACTATATCTCCTTCTTTCACATAAAAACAAATACGGCGTGCAAGTGCCCCTGCTATCTGGCGGAGCAGCAGGTCTCCGTTATCATTACCTATTACAAGGGTAGTGCGCTCGTTTTCTGTAGATGATTTAGGGTGCCACGCCACCAGGTACTTGCCAGGATGATACTTCATGTACTTGATCTCTCCACTCACCGGGTTGCGGTTCACATGCACATTTATAGGCGACATGAATATAGATACCTGCAGGCGTTTATCCTTAAAATATTCGGGCTCGTAGGTTTCCTCTATCACCACTACTTTACCATCGGCCGGGCAAATAATTTTATCCTCGCCATGCACCATATTCCTGATCGGGATCCGGAAGAAGGCCACCACCCAGAACCAAACAAGAAAAAGCAGGAATGTAATAAGAGCGGTAAGCCAAAAAAAGGAAGTGGGAATGAAATGGCTCGCAGTCCATCCCAACGCTAACCATAATATTGTAGCTATAATAATGTACTTATATCCTTCGCGGTGAATTCTCATTGCAAAAAATTGAACTGCTAAGGTAAGCCAAAAAAAAGAAGCGGCCCCATAAGGAGCCGCTTTAACCTATTAACTTTTCAACCTTTCATCTTGCTTACTTGGCTGCTTCTTCCTCTTTCTTGGCAGGCGAATGGTCTATCTTGAATACGATCTTCGCATCGACATCATTATAGTCGGCAGTTACCTCATCACCGGCTTTGATGCGGTGGTTCAGTATTTCTTCTGCCAGCGGATCTTCCAGGTATTTCTGGATGGCCCGGTGCAATGGTCGCGCACCGAATTGCTGGTCATATCCCTTCTCAGCTATGAATTTTTTAGCTTCATCGGTAAGGATCAGGTTGAAGCCCAGCGTGTTCAGGCGTTTCATCACATCCTTCATGATGATGTCTATGATCATCGCGATATGCTTTTCTTCCAGCGAATTGAATATGATCACATCGTCGATACGATTCAGGAACTCAGGTGAGAAGGTACGCTTGAGCGCCTTTTCTATAACACCTCGGTTGCTGTCTTCCTGGCTTACGGTCTTCGCATTGGTCGCAAATCCTACACCTGCCCCAAAGTCCTTCAACTGGCGTGCACCAATATTAGAAGTCATGATGATAAGCGTATTCTTAAAGTCTACCTTGCGGCCCAGTCCATCGGTAAGCTGCCCGTCATCAAGCACCTGGAGCATGATATTGAAAATATCCGGGTGTGCTTTCTCTATTTCGTCAAGCAATACTACTGAGTATGGCTTACGGCGTACCTTTTCGGTAAGCTGCCCGCCTTCTTCGTAACCGACATATCCGGGAGGCGCGCCTATGAGCCTGCTGAGCGAGAATTTTTCCATGTACTCACTCATGTCTATCCTTATCAGCGCATCATCGCTGTCAAACATGTAGCGTGCCAGGGCGCGTGCAAGTTCGGTTTTACCCACACCCGTCGGACCAAGGAATATGAACGATCCGATTGGTTTGCGCGGATCCTTTAAGCCTACACGGTTACGCTGTATTGCTTTTACTATTTTTATGATCGCTTCGTCCTGGCCTACCACATTGGCTTTCAGGTCTTCGTCCATACGGCGCAGCTTTGCGCTTTCGGCTTCTACCATCCGCATCACAGGTATTCCCGTCATCATGCTGATCACTTCCGCTATCGATTCTTCATTTATCGGGTAGCGTTTGTGCTTGGCTTCTTCTTCCCACTCTGCTTTCGCACGGTCTAGTTCTTCACCCAGCCTTTTTTCACGGTCACGAAGCGCCGCAGCTTCTTCAAACCGCTGGCTCTTCACCACCTTATTCTTTTCCTGCTTTATGTCTTCTATTTTCTTTTCCAGTTCCAGGATATTCTCGGGAACATTAATGTTCTTCAGGTGCACACGTGCTCCTGCCTCGTCCATTACGTCTATCGCCTTATCCGGCAGCAGGCGGTCCGTCATATAGCGGTCGCTCAGTTTCACACATGCTTCGATCGCCTCGGCATCATACATCACGTTGTGGAAATCCTCGTATTTCGACTTGATATTATTCAGTATGATGATCGTTTCGTCTACGCTCGGTGGTTCCACCAGTACCTTCTGGAAACGACGGTCAAGAGCACCGTCCTTCTCGATGTACATGCGGTACTCATCCAGCGTAGAAGCACCTATGCATTGCAGGTCGCCACGCGCAAGAGCTGGTTTGAATATATTGGAAGCATCCAGCGAGCCCGAAGCGCCGCCGGCGCCAACAATGGTGTGTATCTCATCAATGAACAGGATAACATCGCGGTTCTTTTCCAGCTCATTCATGATCGCTTTCATGCGCTCTTCAAACTGGCCTCGGTACTTGGTACCTGCAACAAGTGCAGCAAGATCAAGACTGATAACACGTTTGTCGAACAATACGCGCGATACCTTGCGCTGCACAATACGAAGCGCCAGGCCTTCTACGATCGCCGTCTTACCCACACCCGGCTCACCTATGAGTATCGGGTTATTCTTCTTACGGCGGGAAAGTATCTGAGACACGCGCTCTATCTCTTCTTCCCGGCCTACGATAGGGTCAAGGTTGCCCAATTCGGCAAACTTGGTTATATCACGACCGAAATTATCGAGAACCGGTGTTTTAGATTTTGTGTTGCCGCTGGCAGGCTTGCGCTGCTGCTGAAACTGGCGGCGCTCGTCGTCTTCCTCAAATTCCTCAGATCCCGGATCGTTATAATCGCTGGTTGGGCTACCGCCTTGCAGTATGCTCAGCTCACCTTTAAAACGGTCATAATCAATTTCGTAATGATTAAGTATCTGGGTAGCAACATTTTCTTTGTTCTTAAGGATAGACAGCATCAGGTGCTCTGTTTCTACCGTAGCGCTTTTCAGCGATTTGGCTTCCAGTACCGTAATGCGTATCACCTTTTCAGCCTGCTTGGTCAGCGGCAGGCTGTTGATGTTAGCCAATGGCTTATTATTTTTGTCCTTGATCGCGAGCTCCAATTCCTTGCGCAGCTCGAAAAGGTCCACCTGCATGCTCTGCAGTACTTTCAGTGCCATTCCATCGCCTTCGCGGATGAGGCCCAATAATAAATGTTCTGTGCCTATAAAGTCATTGCCCAGCCTTAATGCTTCCTCACGGCTGTAGGAAATGATCTCTTTTACTTTTGGCGAGAAGTTTGAATCCATGTAGCACCTTGTTTTTTAAAAGATAAAGTTAACGATTTCAAAAGTAATTCCCGTATCGCCATTTATTATAGAAGTATTGCTATTTTTAGCCCAAGGGCTTCGGTGGCAAATTTTCCCGTTTTAGCAAGCGTAATATACAAAGGAAAGTATAGTTCAGAAGTCTTATTTTTATACTGGCTCACAACATTTCCCCTAAATATTAAATACCGGTTATCCAATGGAATTCAAAATTGATACCAAAGACACTTTTACCATAATTACACCCCTTTTGCACAAAATAGATGCTAATTTGACAGGTGCACTAGGGGAAAAGTGTTCCCAAATCAGGCAAAGCGGCAGTGCCAACATAATTGTTGATCTTCAAAACTGCAGCGAGATCGAACACTCGGCAGTACCGGAACTGGTGAATCTGCACGAAGAAAGTTACGGCAGCGAGCAGTCGCTTGTCTTCACGCAAGTGAATGAAAAAGTGATCGCAGTTCTGAAAGAAGACGAGACGGACCTGCTTATCAATATCGCACCGCGGCTGGATGAAGCCATAGACATAATTAGTATGGAAATACTGGAAAGGGATCTATTCAACGAAGAATAATGCATGTTACAATTTTAGGAAATAATTCAGCGCTTCCTGCCTTTGGCAGGCACCCCAGTGCACAGGCGGTAACCGTGTATGGCGAACTGCTGCTCATAGACTGTGGTGAGGGCACACAAATACAAATGCAGCGCTACGGGCTTCGTTGGCGGAGCATGCACCATATTTTTATCAGCCATCTTCATGGCGATCACTATTTCGGGTTACCGGGCCTTATCAACAGCATGAGCCTCCTGGGCCGCACTGCACCCCTCCACCTTTACGCTCCGGCCGAATTAAAACCAATACTGGATTCTATACTCGCCGTTGCCGACTCTGTTTTATCCTATCCTTTCTATTTTCACCCATTACCGGACGGTATCGCGCAACTTGTCGATGACACTTCCTTCAGCGTTACCTGCTTTCCGGTTGAGCACCGCATCCGGTGCCACGGTTTTCTTATCGAGCGCAAAACCAGGGGCCGCAAGTTGCTGCCGCAGAAATGCAATGAATACGAAATACCGGCAGCCTATTATGAATATCTGAAGAGGGGACAGGATTATGAAAAGAAAGACGGTACCATTGTGAAGAATGAATGGGTAACTGAAGACGGACCATCTGTAAAGAGATACGCCTATTGTGCCGATACCGTGTTTACGGAAAGCTTTCTCCCTGTGATAAAAGGCGCAGATACTATTTACCATGAATGTACCTACCTGGAGAAAGATGCAGACAAGGCACTGGCCAGGCACCATAGCACCGCAGGCCAGGCAGCCCAGATAGCCAAAATGGCAAATGCGAAGCAATTGATACTAGGCCACTTTTCGTCCAAGTATAAAGAACTGGAACCTTTCTTTGAGGAGGCAAGCGCCATCTTCCCCAATGTATTTGTAAGCATAGAAGGGACTTCATACGAGATATAACCGGACTATGAGTGTTTACATAACTCAACTGATATACATTAAAGATGGCGAAGCGGAAACCTTCGATCAGTTTGAAGCAATTGCTATCCCCACGATCCAGAAATATAACGGACTACTTTTACTGCGTATGAGGCCCTCTGAAAAAGAGATCATCGAACAAAATATAGAACGGCCCTACGAGGTTCACCTGGTATCATTTGACACAGACGCTGATTTTGAGCGTTTTATGCGGGATGAAGAGCGAAAAAAATTCCTGCACCTGAAAGAACAATCGATAAGATCGGTTGTGTTGATCAAAGGCGTGAAAATAGGTTAGGAACGATGAGAAAAACATAGGTACTTTTACATAACACCACAAGCAAACATATGGTCCCCCAATGGCAAACAGGCATCGTAAAACAAATGGAGCAGGCAACGCCCAATACGCGCCGCTATTGGGTAGAGTTGCAGGAGGCTGAAACGTTTCCTTTCAAAGCGGGCCAGTTTGTAACGCTGGACCTGCCCATACATGAGCAGCGCAACAAGCGCTGGCGCAGCTATAGCATAGCCTCCATGCCCGATGGCAGCAATATAATCGAACTGCTGATCGTGCACGTGGAAGGCGGTCTTGCCTCCAACTATATTTTTAACGACATAAAGGTGGGCAGCACATTCACGATGCGTGGTCCGCAGGGTATTTTTGTACTTCCTGGGCAGATCGAAAAAGACATCTACATGATCTGCACTGGCACTGGTATCGCGCCCTTCCGCAGTATGCTGCGTTATATCAACTACCACCAGATCCCTCATCGGCAGCTAAACCTGCTCTTTGGTACCCGCACCCGCGAAGACCTTCTATATCACAACGAACTAAAAGAACTGGAACGGATGATGCCCGGATTCACCTACCGGCCCACACTATCACGCGAGGAGTGGGAAGGCGATACCGGTTATGTGCATGCGATATATGAAGAGCTGGCCGCTGAAAAGAAACCTGCCATGTTCATGCTATGCGGCTGGCGCGCCATGATAGATGAAGCCAAAGAACGGATAGTTGCAATGGGCTACGACAAAAAGGATGTGCATGTGGAAATATACGGGTGATGAACAGCTTCGGTTACTTTGAACAATTCATTGGAAACAAAAAATGCGCGTAAGAGATCAAAATGACACTTCGAACAATAAAAAAAATCATCGCACATTATCAAAAGCCCAACCAACTAGAGAAGGACGGGCACACCATAGCAATAGCAGCATATAAAATATCTTACAGAACATACATAGTTACTATTATACTTGGAGCTATTGGAATAATTATAGCGTTCACATACGGTCATATCTCAAAGAGGTTATCCGAAGCGCAGTTAGAAATATCTAAAAAGCAAGATACGGCAACGCAAATGCTGATTAGACAAGATAAAATAATTGAAGAATTACAAAAAGAGGTTAGACTGAGCGAAGATGTAAAAAAATCAAATGACAATGCCAATAAATATCGATTCATCTCTGCCTTGTTTAAATTAGGTGCAATAATTGGAGATAGAACTTATGCAGAAGAGCAACTGCAATCAATCGATGGAGTATGGAAGTATGTAAATGAAGTTGCACCAATATTAGAAGGGCAATTAAACAATCCATTTTTAAATCAAAATGATACTATGCTTAATCTTTGGACCAACGGTTATATACATTTATTGATTGTCGGGCAGGATGATGAGTATTTAATGAATAATGACGGAAAACAATACATCACTGATAATAACGGAAAGAAAATTATTGGCATAGAGCGGCAATCAATCCCAGTTGATAAAATATCGAAAGTAGTCATGAAAAGAAGTTTTATTCATGCATGGGAGTCAATTAATGAAGCCTATATATTCTGTGGCCGTAAAATGAAATATGAATCCGATAAATTTATCAGGAAGTAATGGCCTGTTAATTGTCTTCGAAATTTTGCACGCCCACTGTACGCGACAGCAAATTAACCAAGATATAAGACTTCTATTCGAACTTACAGAACTCTGAAAACAACCCAAACTACAAATCCTTAATTCCCAATTCCAGAGAAATCACAGCACGGTCCACCATATATTCTTGGTCGCCCATTTTCCCCAGCTTTTCAGGCTGCTCTGTATAGTCTCGTATAGTTCCTTTTCGTTTACTTTCTTGCCCTTTTCACTTATTGCAAAGTCCGCTTCCATCGGAACCGTTAGTTCTACCTTGGTTGCGGTCCAGGTGGTGTGCAGTCGGGGTATAGCCAGTTCCATGATCATGCCGGGCAGACCACCAAACATTTCAGGGCCGCCGCTGGTCGGTATGTCCTCCGTATAAAATGCAACAACATACACAGAGTCACATATTTTACCCACAGCTTTGTGACATTTGTAGTTGGCAATAGTACGTATCTCTCCTTTTTCTTTCCAGTCTATTTTGCGCAGACTGTCCTGCACAAAAAATTTCTGCTCATAAACCAGCTTCACGGCTCTTACCTGCTTTGTTGCAAAATCACTAAGCACTATATTCTCTTTTGCGGGCCCCTCTCCCAGCGCCCATTTACTGTTAGCTTCTACTTCCTGCCCCGGCTTATAGATAGTTTTCGCAGCGTTGAAGTAGATGTCAAAAAAATAGTTTCTGAACTGCGGATTTGTCGCTTTGTAGTTTGCTATCCATTCACTTTCCTGCTCGTCTTCATCACGCCAGTCTGCTATCTGCCCGAATACGTTCATCTTCCGCTCATACTCTATTTTTCCTGCCGTGGTATACTGTGCCCTTCCTGCGGCCGCAATCAGTAAAATGAAATTCAATATCAATACCGTTCGTTTCATAAACATCATCAGTTTTATTCGTCTTTGTCATCCCCCGCACCGGCAGAAGCTGCGCCTGGTTGATAAGTAAAATTCCATATCACATTCAGCATGCCATATCTCCTTATAGTGTTGTAATTGTTCTGGGTTACTATACTGCCCTGGGCGCTGCGCTCGTACCCTATATTCTGGTTAAGGATGTCGAAGACAGAAAGTTTGAGCTCAAGTTGGTCTTTTTTCAGCATTTTCTTCGTAACAGATGCATTCCACTTAATAACGTTATTGTTCGATGGGAATAATTCTGTTTGCTGCCGGAACATAAAATTTACCTCCGTACCGATCTCAAATTTCTTTGGCAACTCAACAGAGCCTGAAAGCTCATTGTTGCTAAGCCAGTAATTAGTAGAGTAGGCGCTCACTGTTGCCCGGTTGTCATAATAAGTGATAGTGGGTGAGAAATAGAATTCATACTTGTCCTCTTTATACATACTGGCATGTGGGCCAAATTCAAATGAGTTATTATCGCTGGCATTTTTCTGACCGTTTATGAAATTATTCGAATGGTTTACGCCCGGCGAAAAGTTGATGCCCAGGTTCAGCTCCGGCTTCTTCAGTTTGAAATTATAGCCCATCCATCCCGAAATACTATAGTTGCCGTCTACATTCACATACTGCGTAGTGTTAACGCCGTCCTTGTTGTAAAACGATGTGCTGATTGCATTGTTGGTCAATGTTGCATTCACATTAATATAGAGCGAACGGTGAGACAAAACTTTATAGTCATTGATGTAGGCATACATTGAGTGGATAAACTCCTGCTTCAATCCCGGATTGCCTATGGTTATATTGTTGGGATCTGCATTCTGCCTCAATGGCTGCAATTGGGCTATGGTGGGCTGTTGTGTCTTTCCGTTGTAGCTAAAGTTAAACGACCGTTGATTACTGATCTTGTAATTAAAGGTAACCCTGGGCGCAAAATTTACGTAACTTCTTGTAGTGTCTGCTTCGCGGTGCAAGGTATCCTTTTGCGTATAGGTGGTTGCTGAAAAATTGCTGCCTGCCGAAAATTTCAGCTTCTTATAATTCCACCTGAAAAAAATGCCGCCTATGTTGGTAACAATGTTGTATTTGTAGTAGCTGCTGTAAGTTCTGTCAAGCAGGTCATACGCACCGGCAAAGTTGTTGAAAGAAAAATTCTTCGAGGTACTGTTGTTCACCAACGCGCTGTAATGCACCTCCAGGTTGAGCACCTTACTGAGCGGCTCCGTGTAGGTCGCCTTTCCGAATAACGAAAGCGTATTAAGATCGCTGGTTTTCTTTTGGTCAACTACCGAGTCTGGTTTATTCCCTGCGTGGTATGCGATCACTGAACTAAGATGACCATCGCTCACAGATTGGTTATAGTTCTCTTTGATATCTACTGATAGGGTTCTACCTTTCTTTGCAAATTTCTTTTTGTAGAGCACTTCAGCATTAATATAGTCTGCCGTTGTGGTATTGGTAGTGGTGCGGTTGTTGGTATTAAGTGTATCGTCGTTCTCCGTGGTGTGCAATGCCGTTACCGTGTGAAAATCAGATCGCACACGGCTCGTCTTCGTGCCTGCCGATGCATTTATCTTTATAGTATTGTTACTGTCGATCTTACCCTCATACATTGCGTCAAAACCGTGGCGGTCGGCCCTGCTGGTCTGTGTTTTCTGCAAATTGCTCACGTTGCTGCTGTCACCCGCGAGTGCATACTGCGTAATTGTGCTGCCCGCTATGTTCACCTGCGGCTGACTATACCGGTAGTTTGAGGTTATGTGGCTTTTACCCTCGTTCCATTTGTCGGCTATGTGTATCCCGCCCGTTGCCACCGAAGGAAGCCCCTGGCCGTTATATCTGCCATCCCACATGCTGAAGCCATCATCCGTATTATTGTTGATGAAGTAAGAGCCCCCATCTTCATCATTGATCACTTCGTTGCCTCCGCCAAACTTGCCATTATCCTGCCACCCCAGCCCTATTTTATCCGTATTAGACAAAATACCAAAAGCGGATACCTGGCGTTTCCCTTTAAAAGCATTCAGCATACCTTGTTCCTGGTAGTATTTATCTGTTCCGCCACCCGCATCGATCTTGCCAAAAAAACCTTTCTTTTTATCTTCTTTCAGTTGCAGGTTTATCGTCTTGGTTTTCTGTCCGTCATCCACACCGGTAAATTCCGCCTGGTCGCTTTTCTTGTCATATACCTGCACTTTGTCTACAACATTCGCCTGCAGGCCCTTCGTTACCACCTTAGGGTCGTCAGAGAAAAACTCTTCGCCATCTACAAGTATCTTCTGCACCGTTTCGCCTTGTGCGGTTATCTGGCCATTCTTATCTACTTCTATGCCCGGCAACCTTTTCAGCAGGTCTTCCACATTGGCATTTTCTTTTACCTTGAAACTGTCCGCTACATACTCCGTGGTATCTCCTTTTATTTTTATCGCAGATATCTGCTTTGTAAGCACAAACTCTTTCAGCAGATGTTCCTTGGATACCATCGCTATTATACCTGCATCCGTCATGCCTTTGCTTATATTCATCGGATCCACATAGTCCGCAAAACCGGGAAACGAAACGCGCAGCATATACTTGCCTTGCTTATCGGTACTTATTATAAAATTGCCGGCTGAGTCTGCACGGGTGAATGACTCGATGACGGAATCTTTACCGCTGATAAGCACTACCGATGCAAGTGGCAGCGGCGCTGCATTCAGCGTGTCTTTCACACTTCCTTTAATGGTGTAGGTTTGCCCGGTGCTGTGTTGTATAAAACAAAACAGGATGAGGATAGTTGTCAGGTGTTTCATAGAAGTGTGAGGTGATACTGACATAAAAGAACTCAATTATTTGTAATTGTTTACAACCAACATAGAAGTATTAACTATAATTAACTTTTCATTCTATTTTATCGAAAATGAATTATCTGTTATGTATGCCTGAGCGCAATCATCATCAATTACTGTAATTAATTTACCTTTGCAGTCCTCAAACAAGTTTTTTCACTAACATTTTATACTACTTTATGAATTTGTTTTCCATTCAAAACGACGAATTTACTCACCGGCACATAGGACCCGGCGAAGCGGATACAAAAGATATGCTCCAGGCGATAGGAGTAGACAGTATGCAGGAGCTGATAAACCGTACGGTTCCGGCTGCCATACGCATGAACCATAAGCTCAATATACCAGAGGGCGTCAGTGAGGCTGAATACCTGCACGACCTCAGGGAAACTGCTGCAAAAAATAAGACCTGCAAAAACTATATAGGCCAAGGCTATTACGATACACATACCCCCAGCGTAATATTGCGCAATATATTTGAGAACCCGGGATGGTATACTCAATACACTCCCTACCAGGCCGAGATAAGCCAGGGACGCCTCGAAAGCCTGCTTAACTTCCAGACTATAGTTAGTGATCTGACTGCATTGCCTATTACCAATGCATCATTGCTGGATGAGGCAACTGCCGCTGCTGAGGCTATGAATATGTTCTTTCACGCATTGAACAAGCATACCGAATCACCTGAGCGTCCAAAGTTCTTTGTAGATCATGATGTGTTTGCGCAAACTAAAGATGTAGTTGCTACACGCGCAGCGCCACTGGGCATAGAAGTTGTTTACGGCGACTACCGTATTGCAGACCTCGACAAGACCTTTTTTGGTGGTCTTGTTCAGTACCCAAGTGCAAAAGGCGAGGTGGAAGACTATCGCGGTTTCATTGCCACTATGCACGAAGCGGGTGGATATGTAGCTATGGGAACCGACCTGCTGGCGCTCACTCTGCTCACTCCTCCCGGAGAAATGGGCGCAGATGTGGCTTTTGGTTCAGCACAGCGTTTTGGCGTTCCGCTTGGTTATGGCGGACCTCACGCAGCTTTCTTTGCCACAAAAGAAGACTTCAAACGCCTCATACCCGGCCGTATCATTGGTGTAAGTATCGATGCAGGCGGGAACCGTGCACTTCGCATGGCGCTGGGCACCCGTGAGCAGCATATAAAAAGAGAAAAAGCTACTTCTAATATTTGCACCGCACAGGCCCTGCTGGCAAATATGGCTGCGATGTATGCCATATATCATGGTCCGGATGGACTTAAGAACATAGCCAAGCGCATAGCTGCGCTCACCCAGGCTTTGGGCGACGCGCTCGTTGAAGCCGGTGTTAACGTGCATAGCAAAACTTACTTTGATACCATCACGATCTCTGTAGAAAATGCTGCTGAAACACGCAGGATATCTGAAGCAAGAGGGATCAATTTCTTTTACCATGCCGGCAACATCGTGGGCATCTCGCTGGATGAAACAACCACAACCCGCGATCTGCTGGATATAATTGGCGTGTTCGGAAACCCGGAAAACCCATCCACTTTCAGTATCGATGAGCACATCGCCCTCACCCATATTCCTACGTCACTTACCCGCACCAGCGAATTCCTGAAACACCAGGTATTCAACAGCCATCATAGCGAAACACAGATGATGCGCTATATCAAGATGCTGGAAAACAAAGACCTCAGCCTCAACACCAGCATGATCTCCCTTGGATCGTGCACCATGAAGCTCAATGCAGCAACAGAAATGATGCCGCTGAGCTGGGCACACTGGAGCAAAATGCATCCGTTTGCGCCCCTCGACCAGTGCGAAGGTTACCTGCAGATCGCAAAACAACTTTCTGATTATCTCTGCGAGATCACTGCATTTGATGCCTGCAGCCTGCAGCCAAACAGTGGTGCGCAGGGTGAGTATGCCGGCCTGCTGGCTATCCGTGGTTACCACGAGAGCCGCAAAGAGGCGCACAGAAATGTGATACTCATACCTATTTCAGCACACGGCACTAACCCTGCAAGTGCCGTAATGGTGGGATACAAAGTGGTTGTAGTAAAAGCCCACGATAACGGATATGTGGATATGCACGACCTGAAGGCTAAAGCCGAACTGCATGCTGCCAACCTTGCTGGCATTATGATCACCTATCCTTCTACTTACGGTATCTACGAAGAAACGATAAAAGACATCACCCATATCATACACAGCCATGGTGGCCAGGTGTATATGGATGGAGCCAACATGAACGCACAGGTAGGACTCACAGCTCCGGGCCTCATAGGCGCTGATGTTTGCCATCTCAACCTGCATAAAACGTTCTCCATTCCACATGGCGGCGGCGGACCGGGCATGGGGCCAATCTGCGTAAAGAAACACCTTGAGCCATTCCTTCCGGGTCACGTTATTAATAACATCGGAAGTAATACCTCCCTCTCCTTCGGAGAGGGCCGGGGAGAGGTCGCTAATGCCGTATCTGCAGCGCCATATGGGTCTGCAAGCATTTTGCTGATATCTTATGCCTACATCCGCATGCTGGGCACAAGGGGCGTGCGCCTGGCAACTGAATACGCAATACTCAATGCGAACTATATGCGCTCGCGCCTCCAGGATGATTTTGATATCCTTTATACCGGCCACGGCGGCACCTGCGCTCATGAATTTATCGTTGATCTCCGCCCTTACAAGAAGAGTGCCGAGGTTGAAGCGGAAGACGTTGCAAAGCGCCTCATCGACTATGGTTTCCACGCACCAACCATGAGCTTCCCGGTACCGGGCACGCTGATGATAGAGCCAACAGAAAGCGAAGACAAAGCTGAGCTCGACCGTTTCTGCGATGCTATGCTCGCTATCCGCCAGGAGATCCGCGACATAGAGGACGGCAACTCCGACAAACAAGACAACGCATTGAAGAATGCGCCACATACACAGGCAGTGATCACAGCCGATGAGTGGAACCATAAGTATACACGCCAGCAGGCAGCCTTCCCGCTGCCATGGGTGAAGCACAACAAGTTCTGGCCATCCGTATCGCGCGTAAACAACACCTACGGCGACCGTAACCTTGTATGCACTTGTGAGCCTACCGAGTCTTATGCGGAAGCGTAATTAAGTCGATAGATTGATCTTTTGAAAACAAACCCTGCTATTCGGCAGGGTTTGTTATTTTTAACATGTTAGCACCTTGCGTAAAAAATGATGTCCCTTCTCAAAGACCTTACTAACGGCCTCATCCACCTTTTCTATCCCCGCCTCTGTGAGGGGTGCAGCAAACCATTGCTGGCTGCGGAGGAAGTGCTGTGTGTCAGTTGTGCTCTTGAATTGCCGGAAACCAACTACCACCATATCCCCGACAACGAAACCGCCCTTCGCTTTGCGGGACGCGTACCTTTTACACATGCTACCTCATTTGCCTATTTCACAAATGATGGTTTACTGCAACACCTGGTCCACGGACTAAAATACAAAGACAAAAAAGAGAACGGTTATTATCTGGGATCACAGTTTGCGAGGTCACTGCTTTCCACAAACTGGGTTTCGGGTATCGATATCATTATCCCGGTGCCGCTGCACCGGGCAAAAGAAGCAAAACGGGGATACAACCAAAGTATGCTTATCGCCACAGGTATGGGCGAGGTTTTACATAAACCTGCCAACGACAGGCTTTTGCTGAGGGTCAAAGACACAGAAAGCCAAACCAGGAAAAGCCGTTCCGAACGGGTTGACAATATGTCGGGGGCATTTAAGGTCGCAGATAAAGCCGGGCTGGCCGGCAAACATATTCTAATTTGCGACGATGTACTGACAACCGGGGCCACCCTCGAAGCTTGCGCCTTGGAATTAATGACCGCCGCAAACGTCAAAATAAGCATTGCAACCGTTGGTATTACTGTCTCCTAACGCTTATATTTGTACCGGTATTGGGCTGTGCGATTCCGAAATTTGAGTCTGGAATTTGGATTTTAAGCTTTGGATTTTGGTGGTTGGATTTGGATTTTGCGCTTTTGTGCTTTATCTTAACCCAATTATTCGTACACCTTTTTGAATTAAATTTAGTTTTAACAACATAATTTATGAAGAGACACTTTTTAGCTGCGTCATTATTATTGTCTGCAGCCACTTCTTTTGGTGCTGGCTACCAGATCAATTTGGAAGGCTTGAGGCAGGTAGCCATGGGTGGCACCGGTACCGCCTGGCCATGGGATGCATCCACTATTTTTTACAATCCGGGCGGCCTGGTGAGGCTTAAGGGTATACAGGCCTACACAAGTGTGTCGCTCATTATGCCATACACCGCATATGGCAACCAGGTGAATTCTGGCATGAACCCTACTAGTGTATCCAGCCAGCCACAGACGTTCACTCCGTTTAATGTTTATATCGGCGGCCCTGTGCAGGAAAACAGCAGGATCGCATTAGGCCTTGGGATATATACACCTGCCGGCAATGGCCTGAAGTGGGATGATAACTGGCTGGGTAAATACCTCGTTCAGTCCATTACACTGAAAGCAGTTTGTTTTCAGCCTACCATTAGCTATCGCGTAAGCGATTTCCTCGCTGTCGGCGCTGGTTTCGTATATGGTACAGGCTCACTTGATTTCTCGCAGGCTATGCCCGTCCATGGCCAGCTTGGACCGGGTCATGACGATGGCCAGGCTAAATTACATGGCGCTGCAGACGGCGTTGGATTTAATATTGGTGCTCAATTCAAACTCAGCGAGCAGTTGCAGTTTGGCCTCACCTACCGTTCACAGGTGAACATGAGCATCAGCGGCGGATCTGCTAATTTCAAGGTTCCTGCATCACTCAGAGATTCTTTCCCGAATACACGTTTTGATTCACAGTTGCCTTTGCCACAGGTTGTTTCTATTGGCGTTGGCTACCGCACCGGACCATGGACACTTCAGCTTGATCTTAACTACACCGGTTGGAACTCCTTCGATTCCCTCCGTTTCAATTTTGAAAAACATACCTCTTCACTACATAACGTTCATGCACCAAGGCACTACCATAATACCTTTACACCAAGGATAGGAGCGACTTATAAAATAAATAAGGTCGTTGCTGTTATGGCAGGCGGCGCTTATGACGTTACTCCCGTTCCAAACGGATTTGTTTCTCCTGAACTGCCTGATGCAAACCGCATAGTAGCTTCATGCGGTGTTTCTGTAAAACCACTACCAAGGTTCACTATACTTGCTGCGTTCGAGTCTACAACCACAGTTAAGCGTGCTGCTACTTACGACTTCGGCGGCTTTAACGGCACCTATCAAACAATTGCCTATACTCCGGGAGTTGGCATATACTATAACTTCTAAAAACTGCACAAAAAATATAAACGATGAGAAAGATATATATTATTGCCGCTGTTGCCTTCACATTTGCTGCATGTAAGCCAAGTGTAAAGATTTCCGCCCCCGTATCTCCGGGTTCAGCTACGTTCACCAACTACCTGGCCATAGGTAATTCGCTTACCGCAGGTTATGCGGACAATACCCTTTACCTCACCGGGCAGATCAATTCATATCCCCAGCGATTATTCGAACAGTTCTCTATGATCACAGGAGACAGGGGCGCCAAGGGACCGTTCATACAGCCGCTGCTGCATGGCAACGACGGCTATCCTGGCGCAAAACTGATCATGGGCGTCAGCACCAATACCTGCACCGGCACCAGCTCCCTCGGTCCAATGAGCGTTCCGAATTATGTTGCAGATCCGCTTGATGCAAACGTTTATGTAAGTCCCGTAAACAATGGCCAGATCAATAACATTGGTGTACCCGGAATACGTATCGCTGATTACATAGTTCCTGGCTACGCATCTATCTTCAATCCATATGCCGCCCGGTTCTATGCAGATCCTGCCGGTACACCAATGAAAGAACTGAAGACAATGGTGAACAACCTGTATCCTACATTTTTCACATTCTGGCTCGGCGCTAATGACGTTCTCGGTTATGCATCAAATGGCGGCCAGGGTCGCGGTGCAGACAGCGCAGCTCCTGTGTTCGGAGATTTTTATAACCCGAACGACATCACCCCTACTTATGTTTTTGAAAAACTTTATGACTCTGCGCTGAAGATAGCCAGCAGTACAGGTGCTAGCGGTGCGCTTATCAATATTCCTGATATCACGTCTATTCCGGCATTTACTACAATACCTGCAGATGGCCTTTTCCTGGTTAGACAGTCGCAAGCCGACTCTTTAAATGCTTTCTGGCATACTTCTTTCCCCGACATTTCCTTCAAGATCGGTCATAACCTGTTCATCATCCAGGACAACGCAGGCCAGACAAGGCAGGCAGTTCCCGGTGAGCTGATCATTTTGTCCTCAAGCATCCTGAATAATATCACTTGCCAGGGCTGGGGTAGTTATACACCAATTCTTAAAGGTTCTGTACTTACTACCGATGAGATCCAGTTCATCCGCACTGCAACTGCCCGGTTCAACGACTTTATTGAGAAGGAAGCGCTTAAGTATAACCTTGCCTATGTAGACATGTTCACTTACCTCAAAACTGTTGCCGGCGGTATCGCTTACAACGGTATTGACTACACGGCACAATATGTAAGTGGCGGCGCATTTTCTCTGGATGGCGTTCACCTTACACCACGCGGTTATGCACTGGTAGCAAACGAGATCATCAAAACAATAAACGCAAAGTATCATTCTACCATACCATATGCTGATGTGAACAGATACAATGGTGTTATTTTCCCATAATTTTTCACCTAACGAGATCAAAATAAAAAAAGCCCCACGCGGGGCTTTTTTTATTTTGATCCGGATTCAGAAAGAACTACTTCACGCACTTCATCATATTATCCCAAAGGTGCTCTGCCGATCTCCCCCAGTCAAACTTCTTTGCCTGTGGCCCTGCATTGGCTACCAGTTTGTTTCTCAGGGATTCGTCCTTATAAAGCTGGTGCATTTTATCGGCTATGTCGTCAACATTGGTCGGGTCTACGAGCAACGCGGCATCTCCCGCCACTTCTGGCATTGACGAAGTATTACTGACTATCGCAGGCACATTACATTGCATGGCCTCCAGAATTGGTATGCCGAAACCTTCAAACAGCGATGCATATACAAGGGCATAGGCCCCGCCAATAACCTTCGACAGTTCGTCGACATTCATATACCCTACCCACTTCACCTCGTCATTAAAGGCCATCTCTGCACGCATCTGCTCCACTTCTTCATACTTCCATGCCGGGCGGCCGGCGATCACCAGCTTCATATTAGTGCGCTGGCGCTTCTTGAAGGCCACAAATGCTTTCAGCAGGTTCACTATATTTTTGCGTGGGTGCAAAGCGCCTGCAAAAACAAAATATTCACAGCCCTCGGCATACTGCTTTTTAACGGCCTCGCGCTCATCCACCGTCAGCGGATGATATTCATCGTGCGCACCATTGTATACTACATCTATTTTAGAGGGCTCGATGCCATAGCGTGTACTGATATCATTTTTTGAAAACGTAGACACTGTGACTATGCGCGTCGCCTTCTTCGCAAACAAAGGCGAATAATGCCGCCAGTAAGTCCGGTGCGACCATACAGTATGATCAGGATAATGCTCAAAGGCCAGGTCGTGTATCACCAGGCAGGTTGGCACTTTTGTGCTCAGCGACATATAACCATCCGGAGACAGGAACAGGTCTATTTTATATTTACGGAGCATCATGGGTATGCTCCACTCAAACCATAAGTAAAACAATACAGGATGCCGCGCCTGCGGGTGCACCACAACAGGCGTCACATTCGGGCCAAAAACAAATTGGGGGTCATAGGGCCGGTCGAAAAAGAAAAAGAACTCATGCTCCGGGTGGTTCCTGACAATGTGCTGCAATGTCTGATAGCTAAACCAACCTATACCTTCCAGCTTTCCTTTTAACAGCAATCGTGTATTTACAGCAATTCGCATACCTTATGGCAACAAAAATATACTTTTACGGCGTTATACGCCGTTAAATCTGGAAATGCGCCGCTTTTTTGTAAAAAATATACTCTTTGTTGTTGCGGTAAATGTACTGGTGAAGCCGATATGGGCTTTTTTTATTGACCGGAATGTACAAAATACTGTTGTCCCGGGATCCTATGGCACCTACCAGGCATTGCTGAGTGTAAGTATCATCTTCCAGATCATGCTCGACTTCGGCATCACCAGCTACAACACCCGCACTATCTCACAAAACCCGGACAAGCTGAATACACTTTTCCCGGCCATGCTGTCTGCACGGGTAGTGCTGATCCTCGTTTACATGGTGCTGGCGCTCTCATTCGGCTTTATATCCGGCTACCGTGGCTGGGAGCTTATCCTGTTGGGTGGCGTGCTGGCCATTCAGTCTCTTAATTCGCTGGTGTCATTTATTCGCAGCAATGTAGCGGCCCTCCAGAAATTCAAAACTGACGGCATCCTGTCGATCATGGATCGTTTTCTGATGATCATTATTTGTGGCTTTCTTTTGCTTTATCCCCCCACTGCCCGGCATTTTAAAATAGAATGGTTCGTTGCAGCGCAGATCTTCAGCTACTTTATTGCTGCCCTTGCAGGCTATACTGTCCTTAAGCGTATTTCCTCAGTGAAACTCAAATTCTCGCTTCATGGCCCCACTATTTTCAAGATCATAAAGGATAGCTTTCCCTATGCCCTGCTTATCTTCCAGATGTCCATATACAACCGTGCAGATGCTATAATCATAGAGCGGATGTCGGTAGACGGTAAGTTGCAGGCCGACATTTGGGCCGCCGCATTCCGCCTTATAGACCAGGCAAATATGTTCGGTCTCATGTTTGCCACCATCCTGCTGCCGTTGTTTGGCCGCATGCTCTCCGAAAAGCAGGATCTGAACGCCATTGTGAAGCTGTGTGTAAATATGCTGCTGCCCTTCTCATTCATGATCGCTGTTGCGGGTATATTTTTCAGCGGCGACATAATGCACCTGCTCTACAAGGGTAGCCTTGGCGTTCATGAATATGATGTAGTCTTTGCCGTACTCATAGCATCCTTTCCCGCATGGTGCCTGATGTATGTCTATTCCACCCTGCTCACCGCCAACGGCAGCCTGAAAACGTTGAACATCATCGCATTCGTTGGCGTAGTTGTCAATCTCATGTTGAATTTCTACCTTATACCTGCTTACAAAGCAGAAGGTGGTGCATTGACCTCTTTCATCACGCAGACCGGCCTTTCCATTGCCTTTATAATCTGTGCATCACGCATCATTAAGCTGCCCTTCAGTATAAAATGGATGTTGTCACATGCAGGTTATCTGGCGCTTGTGCTGCTGCTGGCCTATGCAGATATTTCCCTTTTGCACAGCACACATTGGTTAGTGCAGCTTTTCACCTTTGGTGCCATAAGCATCGCCTTCATGTTTGTTTTCCGGTTTGTTTCCGTTAGGAGCATCAGGCAACTGGCAAACCGTGGCGAAAGCTGATTTTCCTATTCAGGTGCGCCTTTTCTTAGCGATGCAGGATGCCGCGCATTGTGGGTCTCATGTTTTACAATATGTACCGCCTTTTCGTTCACAGTAATTCCATGTCCATGCCGGTGCGCATAGGCCTCTGTAAACTCGGCCCCATAGTAGAGTATCATTGATGAGTAGTATACCCATGACAGCAGTACGATTATAGAGGTGGCAGCGCCATAAAGGTTAAGGCTTTTTGAGTAACTCAGGTAGTAAGTAATAAGAAACTTACCGATCACGAAGAGCACCGCCGTAAACAATCCCCCCATTGTTGCGTCTTTCAACCGGATCTTTGCATCAGGAAGTACTTTGAAAATTACAGTGAAAACAATTGTAACGATGAGAAATAGTAATCCCAGGTTGGCGCTCTTCAGAAAAATAACGTTGGCATGGCCGGGCAAATTTTGTAGCCGGTTTGCAAACAGATCGATCACCACGTTCAGGAATACGCTAACCATCATCAGGAAACCAAGACCTATCACAAAAACTAAAGAGAGCAATCGGTCCTGGATATATTTCAGCCAGCCGCGCTTTGGTTTTGCCTTTATTGACCAGATGTAATTCAACGACCCCTGTATCTCTGAAAAAATACCCGTGGCACTAAAAATGAAGACAAGAATACCTATGATACCTATCAGGGTCTTGTTAGACTGCAAGCTCATATTGGTAAGTATGCTTTGCAGTTGCGTTGCAGCACTCGCGCCTATCACACTCTGCAGCTCCACAAATACCTGGGTAGTGATATACGCACGCTTATAAAAAAAACCAAGCAGCGTGATGATCACCAATAGTAGCGGCCCTATAGAAAACAGTGCATAGTACGCCAGCGACGCACTGAGCTTACTTGCGTGGTCGTCAAGAAAATCCTCGCCTGCGATCAACAGCAATTCCCAAAATCCAAGAAGCTTTTTTATCATCGATTGTTTCTTTAGATACTGGCATTATTTTTTACATCAGGAACGTAAAATTAATCCAATTAAAACACAATTATGGCAACCAAATATTCAAAAGCGACACAGGAAAAGGTGCATGAAGAAATGCACGAAATGAAGGAAGGCAAACTAAAGAGCGGCCGATCCGGCAAAAAGGTCACGAACCCCAAACAGGCTATTGCAATAGCGCTCTCTGAAGCGCGCAAAGAAGGGAAGAAGGTACCACCAAAAAAAGCGGCAGGCAGTAAAAAAAGCGCAGCGCCCAAAAAGGCCGCAACTAAAAAGAGTGCTACCAAAAAATCGGCAACCAAAAAGACAGCGACTAAGAAAAGCGCAGCACCCAAAAAAAGCACTGCTAAAAAGTAACTATAATATCCCTGATATAAATAACCGTTATGAAGGAACGAAATTCTGCTGCTAACTCAATTCTTTTTGCATAAAAGCAAACATTGCCGGCGTACCTATATTATGTGCACAACCAGGTATTTAAGTCGCTTTTGCAAACGGTGCTGTAGCGTATTTCTGGCTCAAATCGAAAAAAAATAAAATGGCTTATTTATAATACTGTTTTTCAAAGGACTATCACCAAATATTTACCACATACATCAATAAAATAAATTCAGTTCATTACCTTTGGCGATATTTCAAGTACCTATACGCCCGATTTTACATGTACCGTTTTTTTTTACGCTTTTTATCTTATTTTTTTTCTCCGGAACCGGTATGTCTCAAATACTGCCAAAGGATGGCAGTAGGCTAAACTATAGGATCATAGGTTTTTCAGTCCCTTCAAAAGAACAGGTTACCGCTTATAAGATAGAGATTGCTATTGGCAACATTATTTCTGACGAAGAATTTCAAAAAAATATTATTGTTACGCAAAAAATTGCAGGAAATAGGATAATTACCGAAGTTCCTTCTTTTGGAGCTCAGTATACATGGCGCGCTACCGGGTTTTCCGGAAATGAGATCAAAACAAAAAGTCCTTTCTACCATTTTAGCACAGGTATGATCCCGGAAGTAGATACTGCCCTAAACCGGTTCAGGGTCATTTCTAAGGCTAAGCAATATAAAGATGCGTACGTCTTTCTGGAAACTAACAAAGCTTTGTATGACATGAGAGGACGGCCCGTCTGGTATTTGCCAGGTGTAGCACAAACTCCGGTTGATATGAAACTGTCGTCTTCTTCAACGATCACTTTCCTTGCCGCTAACCAGCCCGTTGAAGTAGACTATAACGGACGTGTATTATGGCAGCATAAAATAGATACTAACGCCGCCACCCTCGAAAGTTATCATCATGAGTTTACACGCATGAACAATGGCCATTATATGGTATTTGGCAGTAAACAGGAATATTGGAAATTGCCTTTTGCAAAAGATAGTATAGCGCAAAATGCAGCCGATAGCAACCGTTTTTACCAGGCCATCCTTTTCGCCACGCTGATGGAATATGATGAGAAAGAGCGTGTGGTTTGGTCATGGTATTCGTCTAAATATGTAAAGGAGTCAGACCTTGTCCGGTGTCTTACACCCGACGGCAGGTTTGACCTCGACCTGCATGGAAACTCATTCTATTTTGATGCAATAAATGGAGATATCTACATTAGTTTCCGGGTCATAAGCCGTGTCATTAAAATTAAATATCCGGAGGGAAACGTATTGAACACATATGGCGTTAACTATTCTCCTGGCCGGTCGTTGTTTATGGACAACGATTTGTTTTGTAACCAGCATAGTGTGAGATTATCAAAAAAGGGTTTGTTATACCTCTTTAATAATAACCTCTGCAAAGCTCCTTTCAACCCTAAGATCATTATGATGCAGGAGCCGGCACAGAAACAAGGTAACTTAAAAAAAATATGGGAATATAATTGTACTGTTGAAAATTCCGGTATCAATAAAAAGGGCAAATTACAGTTCAAAAGAGGAGGAAATGTAGTGGAGCTGCCTGACGAATCCTTATTTGTTTCTATGTGTGATCCTTACAGCAAGGTTTTTATAGTTAACATCATAAACATACGGAACTTTTTCAAAAAGGGCAAAATATCTCTGGGAAAGCCTGATTTTACTGAAAGAGACTTGGGCTTTGCCGGAAAATATCTTTTTGGAGGTCAGGTGGTTTAGGCCTCACCCTGCATACAATAGGTTGTATCTGGTT
>CANJQU010000055.1 GCA_947476485.1 Chitinophagaceae bacterium | reverse complement strand
TCCAGGAGGCGCTACAACAAATACATTGTCGGTTTCCCCCGGTTCCAGCCAGGTGTATACAGTCACAGGTACAACGGGTACCTGTAGTTCAATCGGTACGTTCTCGGTAAATGTTCTGGGTTCTACGCCAGCTATCGCCGGCAACTCAGGGGTAATATGTCCGGCAGGAACGGGCGTGTCCGGAGGGACACTGAACTTATCAGATGCACTTTCCGGCGGTACCTGGAGCAGTAGTAATACAACCATAGCGACTGTCGGTTCATCATCCGGTATTGTTACCGCAGGTATGATTGCCGGCACGGCTGTCATTACTTATACTGCCTGCGCCGGCACTGTGACTACGGTGGTTACAGTAAATACTTTTGCGGCGTGCGCGACATATGCTGGCTGTACGACCGGCCTAAATGCAGCCGCAAATGCAGCAAATAACATTTCTTCGGTTTTTCTGAACGGAACAAGCAATGTAGGCACAACAGGCTCAGATTATTTTTTGGTAACAACAAATACACTTACCGTAACTCAAAACTCGACTCCGACGTATAGTGTCAGCGGCACCAGCAATGCAGGTACTTTAGGTGTATGGATCGATTTTGACCACAGTGGTACTTATGACGCCAGCGAGTTTGTGGGTTCGAATACGATGGGTGCGGCCGGAGCTTTCACATACGGTCCGGTGGCAATAACAATACCTTTAACAGCAATACCCGGTTTCACCCGGATCAGGACAAGGCAGATCGCAGGACAAACTCTGGCCGGCGCCAATGCATGTACTGCATATGCCAACCGTGGAGATGTTTTTGACAACTATATAAATATTACCTGTAATACTCCTGCCATTACCGGTGGGCTTGCAATTTGCCCCTCAGGTGGAACTACGCAATTGAGTGATGCACAAAGCGGTGGCGTTTGGATCAGCAGCACCCCGGCAGTGGCAACGGTAGGTACAGGTGGGCTTGTGACCGCCGTAGCTGCATCGGGAACGACAACAATTACATATAGAATAGCAGCTACGGGATGCCAGGCTACTGCAGTAGTTACTGTATCAGCGGCTGTTTCTCCTATTTCGGGCAGCGGACTTGCCTGTATCGGTATTCCGTTAACGCTCAGTGATGCCACAGGTGGCGGAACCTGGGACAATGGCGGAAGCAGTAATGCTACAGTAGATGGCAGTGGTGTGGTTACCGGTGTATCGGCCGGTACTGCGATCATTACTTATACGGCATGTGGCGGTACGAGTGTTTTTAAAACTGTTACGGTTAATGCTTCGCCTTCTATTTCCGGTTCTCTTGGAATTTGTCTTAGTGTGAGCACAACCACAACTTTGACGGCTACACCATCCGGTGGCACCTGGACCAGCACAGTTCCTGCTGTAGGAAGTGTAGGTTCGATATCCGGAATAGTGACCGGCCTTACAACAGGTTCAACTACGATCTCTTATACAGCGACCAGTGGTTGCGTAGCTTCAGCATCGGTAGCTGTAGGTAATACAATACCAACCGTTACGGCAACGGCGTCCCCAAGCTCGGTTTGCTCCGGCGGCAGCTCTACATTGACTGCTACTGCAAGTGCATCGATAGTGGGGCCATATACCGTGGCGAGCACAACATATAGTTATGTGACCGCTTCGACTCCTACCGGCTTTGTTGGTGATGACGGAAGTTTTGCTCTTCCGTTACCTTTTACATTCTATATGTATGGAGTAGGTTATACTACGGCCTATGTATCATTAAACGGGTATATAAGTTTTAACAGCTCTGTTGCAGGAAGTGATTATACTCCCGCAGCAGTACCGAGCGCCAATGCCCCGGTAAGCGGCGCCGCACAGACTATGATAGCAGGTATGTGGCGCGACATGATAAATACCGGGTCAGGTGACATTTCTTATGATGTTTTGGGCAGTGCCCCTAACCGTAAATTTGTAGTGAGCTGGAACGGTATGATCAATGTAAATGGTTCCGGTCAGCCAAACACATTTGAGATCATATTGTATGAATCTACCAATATCATTGATGTGATGGTGACGAGCAGCCCGAACAATGGCGGCGCCAAGACATGTGGTGTGCAGAACGCTGCCGCCTCATTGGGCACTGCTCCCGCTGGTGAAAACAATGTAAGTTTCGCGGCTACCAACTTAGGCTGGCGTTTCACGCCCCCTCCTCCATCGTTCACTTATTTGTGGACACCGGCTACATTCCTGGGCAGCACAACATCTGCCAGCCCGACAGCGAGTGGCGTAACCTCATCAACCGTTTATTCTGTTACAGCATCTTTGTCCGGTTGTACCGCTACAGCTACAACAACAGTCAATACCTATCCGACACCAGGACCTATACTTGGCCCGACAACGGTGTGCGTAGGAAATAATACAACATTAACTAACTCAGTAACAGGTGGTACATGGAGCGTAGACGGAAGCGGAAATGTGACCATTAATCCTACTACCGGCGTTGCTACAGGTATAAATTCAGGTACTACTGCAACGATAACCTATACGTCATGCAGTTTTTCTGTTACAGCCACAGTCAGTGTTAATCCATCTCCTGTTATTTCTGGCCTGAGCGGACTGTGTGTGTCTGGTGCAACTACCGAGACATTGACCGGTACGCCATCAGGCGGCACCTGGATCAGCAGCCAACCGTCAGTTGCCACAGTAGGCTCTACGTCTGGCCTGGTAACAGCGGTATCCGGCGGTACAACTACTATTTCTTATACAGGGACTAACGGATGTGTTGGAACGGCTGTTGAAACGGTTGGTTCTACTGCGCTGGGCATTACCGCTTCGGTAACACCTTCAGCGATGTGCCCGGGAGGCACTGCCACGCTTACGGCAACTGCAAGTGGCTTACCTGCATATTCCTATTCGTCCATCCCGTATGTTTTTGCAACGCAAACTTCGCCTACAGACGTGACCGGATCTTTTGACGACCTCGATGATGGAACGGCTACTATCACGCTGCCATTCACCGTTACTTTTTTCGGGACAAACTATACTGAGATTCACCTTGGAACAAACGGCTATGCGACGTTTGGCACACCAATTGTGGACTATACACAATTCTTGCCGGCAGCCGGATATCCGCCGTTGATATCCATGTTCTGGGCTGATCTTGAGATAGTAAGCCCTGGTAATGTAACTGTATCCACAGAGGGTGTCGCCCCATTCCGTTCGTTTGTGATCCGGTATAACCAGATCAGTTCGTATAATGATTTTGGTTCCTTTACGGACAGATACGATGGTGAGATCGTTCTTTATGAAAGCACCAATGTTGTAGATGTTTTGGTAAGCAGGGCAGTAGAAGCAGCAACACCCAAAACCATGGGTATACAGGATGCCGGAACTACCGCCTTTGGACCATCGTCAAGAAATGATAATACGTATAACATTAATGCTACTCCGGAGACCTACCGGTTCACACCAGCAGCATATAGTTATTCGTGGTCGCCGTCTACGTTCCTTAACAGCAGTACTGTGTTCAGCCCTGTTGCAAGCGCGGTAACATCAACCACTACTTATACAGTTACCACATCTTTGGGCGGTTGTTATGCAACAACTACTGCAGTTGTTTCCGTAAATCCAAACCCGGGCGCCATACTTGGTAATACGACGGTTTGTACCGGCGTAACAAATACATTAAGTGATGGTCCGGCAGTTGGCGGTACCTGGTCGAGCAATGATCCGACCATTGCATCTATAGATAATACAAGCGGCGCGCTTACCGGTGTGATGGCCGGCACAACCACGGTAACCTATACCAGTGTATGCGGCCTTACGGTTACAACCTCAGTGAACGTACTTCCTACACCAACCATTACTTCACCAGCATTTACCATTTGTACCAGCGTAGGTGTGGCAACAGTAACCGGCGCTCCCGGTGGCGGCACATGGTCTGCTTCACCCTCAGCATCGGGTACAATAAATGCCACGACAGGAGTTGTGAATGCAGCCGGTACTTCGGGCGCGCTGACTGTTACGTATACGCAGGGCGGATGTAGTATAACCCAGGTGGATACTATAGCAGGTACTCCGGTGCCGATAGCGGGTACCTTTACGGTATGCGGCGGCGCTACAAGAACGCTTACCGATGCTACGTTTGGCGGTGTCTGGGCAAGTGATAATGCAAGTGTAGCTACAGTTACAGGCTCAGGAGCATCCGGTATTGTGTTTGGCGTTGCTCCGGGTACAGCCACTATATCTTATTCTTCCGTTTGCGGCGGCACGGTTACCCAGGTGGTTACTGTTAATGGCGCGGCTGCGATAACAGGACCGACCGGCGTATGTACCGGCACCAACGTAAACCTGACAGACGTGACGGCAGGCGGAACATGGAGCAGCAGTAATGCAGCTATCGGTTCTGTGGGCAGCACAACGGGTGTTGTACGCGGTATCACTACCGGCACTGTAACGATCTCTTATAACCTTGCAGGATGTTCGCAGACATACGTTATGGGCGTAGGCTCAATTGCACCGACAATAAGCGGGACAATAACGCCTACAGCAGTATGTTCGGGTGGATCTGCATCCCTGGCCAGCTCGGCGAGCGGGGGCACTGTTTTATATAGCTCAACCAGCATTCCTTATTCCTTTGCTACACAAACCAGTCCTTCTACTGTATCGGGCTTTACAAGCACGGATGATGGCTACGCTACGGTGCCAATGCCATTTACGTTTAATTTGTTCGGAACCAATTATTCTACGATGTATATCGGATCAAACGGTTATCTGACGTTTGGTTCCGGCTATTCAAGCGGTTTTGTGGGTGCATTCCCAAGTGCAAGTTTCCCTGCAGGTGTATCGCTCTTCTCTTCAGACCTGGAGATCGTGTCTCCGGGATCAGTAATGACGTCTACTGAGGGAAGTGCGCCTAACCGCAGGTTTGTGGTAAGGTTTGACCAGATATCTACCTACGATGGAGCGAGCGGCTTTTATGGCGACTACAGCGGAGAAGTAATATTGTATGAAACGACAAATGTTGTGGATGTACTGGTAAGTGCGGCAGCTTCAAATACTCATACCATGGGTATCAATGCCGGCAACGGAGTATTATTTGCAAGCGCTGCAGGAAGAAATAATGCAACTTATTCGATATCGACACCAGAGGCGTGGAGATTTGCGCAGGGAACAACCAATACGCTGACCTATGCGTGGAGCCCTGCAACCTTCCTTACTGCTACAACTGGTTCAGCAACAACAGCAACAGGCATCACCTCCGCTACCACTTATTCGGTGACTGTGACAAGGAATGGTTGTTCTGCATCTGCAACTGTAGGTACAGTAACGATCACACCTACGCCAAATCCGACGATCAATGGCTCAACATTCTCGTTATGCGGCGGCTCAACGATCAGCCTCAGCGATGCATCGGGAGCCGGTACATGGTACAGCACCAATGCTGATATTGCAACAACCGGAACTGCTGCCAGCGCTACAACAACTGTAACCGGGATATCTCCGGGCGCTGTAGTTATCGGGTATACAACAGGATGTGGAACCGATGCGACTGTAGTAGTAACTGTAAACGGAACATCACCGATATTGGGTACACGTTCGATATGTAACGGAGCGACTACGGTATTATCCAACGCAACTCCAGGTGGCGTATGGAGCAGTGTAACACCGGGAGTGGCAACTGTAGGGACAGATGGCACGGTGACCGGCATGGCTGCAGGAACAACAACGATCAGTTATACAGCGGCTGGTTGCGCGCAGACAATTGTAATGACGGTTAATGCGGTACCGGTGATCAACGGGTCTTCTACAGCCTGTATGGCAGGAAGCACTGTTACTACAACTTTGACCATAACGCCTGGCGGCGCGGTGGGTGGAACATGGACCAGCTCCAATACTTCTAATGCAACGATAGGATCTTCGTCCGGTACAATAACCGGTTTAGCAAATGGTACTACCATTATATCTTATACCAGTCCCGGAGGTTGCGTTGCGACACCACAAACAGAAACAATTGCCGGAGGTTCGGCGATACAAGGTGTAAGCGGAATATGCGCATCGGGTGGCACAACTACATTGACTGACGCTATAACCGGCGGAACCTGGAGCATCAGTAATGGAAATGCTACAATTGGCAGCACATCGGGATTTGTGACCGGAGTATCTGCGGGAACCAGCGTTATATCTTATTCGCTCGGCGGTTGTGTACAGACGCTTGTAATGACAGAAGGAAACACCCCGCCGGCAGCAATATCCGGTAATGGAACTATCTGTAATGCAGGCAGCACAACTACATTATCTGACGCTACTGCGGCAGGCACCTGGAGCAGCAGCAATACTTTGGTGGCTACTGTTCCTGCGACCGGCACAACGGTTACTGTTACCGGTGTTAATCCGGGTACTGCTACTATCACATATAGTACAGGCTGTGCGCCGAGCGCCACGATAGTGGTTTCTGTGGGCCTGGCGGCTATGCCATGGACGGAGGGTTTTGAAAGTATTGCCAGCCCGGGTTCTGTTTCCTGTAATGAATCATTTGGTCCGGCGCTGGTGGCTACCGCTAACCAGGAGTGGGACGGAACAGCCGCCCAGGTGTATAATCGCCTTGGCGATGGATTTACCGGGGCTGCGGCTGCCCATGGAGGTTCCAGGCTGGCAGGCTTTGGCTATAATGCAGCCAATGACTATTTCTTTACTCCTGCTTTCTCGCTTCCTGCAGGCAATACTTATAAATTTAGTTTCTACTACAGAATTGACAATATAGCTAACTATTATACGAATGGATACAATGCAAATATTATTTATAATACGGTGCAGTCGCTGACAGGCGCTACTCAGTTCCAGTCGTTCTCTGTAGCACCAACACCGGGTACCAATGCTGCGTTGTCTAATAACGGGCCAGCGCTGCTGAGCATGGGAAATACCACCTACATGCAATACACGGGTTACTTCACTCCGGCAAATTCGGGAACGTTTACGTTTGGGATTAATGCGCAGAACGCATTTTTGCCCTACTATTGGGCATTTGATGACCTGGCATTTGATATGGCCCCAAGCTGTATTGCGCCATCTGCACCAACATTGGTGACTGCGGTACCTAACCTGGGCAGCACTACTAATCTTACGGTAACAGCCCCTGCGGCAGACTCATTCCTGACCATTGCCATGGTACAGGGCACCGGTACGCCTTCGGTATCGCCTACTACAGGAACAAACTATGCACCTGGTGCAAGTCTGGGCGGTGGCCTTGTGATTGCTAAGGGCCGTCCTTCTACTGCTACCGGCATATCATCAGGTTATTTATCTCCGGGCACAGCGTATAATTTCTACACCTATGCTTATGCGCATGACTCCTGTAACGGCGTAGCATATAGCGCAGCCAGCGCAAGCGTGGCAACATTTACTACCTGCTCTTCCGCAGCGCCTGCATCACCAAGTGTTATGGGCACACCAGGCCTTGCAGGAACGGGAACAGTTGTGTTATCTGGCTTGCCTGGTTCAGGTACGGATGTGACCATTTACGCATGGACTAATGCTGGTGGCACTATCGCTGCATCGCCGGCGAGCTATACAGTAGTACCAACAGCAACATCCTATACCGTGACCGGGGTGTCTTCGGGTGCCAACTTATGGTTTACCGTGGCCCAGACACTTACGGGCTGTACTTCTACCAGTTCGGTTTCGGCACAGGCAAGTATTCCGTTTGCACTGCCTTATGTACAGGCGTTTGAATCGGGGACACTCGGTAATGTAAGCCCGAATTTCATGCAGGGTAATGCGGGTCATTTTATAGACTTCGATGGTACACATTATGGTGGTGCTGACAACAACAGTGGGTTCTTCATTACGCCACATGCCGGTACATGGGATTATTTGTTCTTTAGTGGTACCAGCGGCTTCTATATTGATGCCACACTTTATCCTGACCAATGGTTGGTAACTCCCGGCTTATATTTCCCGTCAGCGGGTACTTATAATGTGAGCTTCTGGTATTATGATGCTTCGTCTACACCGTTTAGTTCGATTGGTATTCAGTATAGCAATATACCAACACTTCCATCGAATACAAGCACTAGCATGACGAGTGGTACAGCTTTGGCTTCGGTAACTCCTGTTACCGGCGCCTGGACGCAGGTCAACAGGACTATTACTGTAGCTTCTGGCCCGCAAACAGTATTCTTAGGATTTAATATACAAGGAACTACGTCTTCGTATTATCTGGCCATTGACGATGTTGAGGTTTGCCAGGTGCCTACTGTAACTGTAACGAACAGTTCCGCTCTTGCAACTGTATGTAGCAGCGGCGGTTCATTGTCGCTTACTACTACCGTTAATCCATTGGCTAATGTTACTTCGGGCAACTGGAATTACAGGTGGTCAGGACCGGGATCGTTTACCTCTACCACTTCGGCTTCGCCAAGTGTTACCGGTTTATCGCTTGTTGGCACTAACCCTGTATATGTATTTACTGTAACTAACAGCGCAGATGTTCAAAATTTATGCGCTTCTACTGCAACAACCACTGCTACCATCACGCCAACCCCAACTGCAATAACCGGCGCTAACAGCATATGCGGCGGATCAACCGCAGTGTTTGGCGGCGGTGCTGCCGGTATTACCGGCTGGAGTGTGACCGGAGCTGGTGCATCGGACGTTATCGCGACAAGCTATACAACCGGCTTTAGTGTTACCACCCAACAGCCTGCAGCGCAGGAAACTTTCTCGGTGAATTACACAAATGCCTGCGGAACACCTGCAAGTAAAGTGGTAACCATTAACGTACAGCCAGCGGCTATCACCGGTGGAAACAGTGCAATCTGTACGCTGAGTGTTTCAGATCCGTTTGTGGATGCAACCGGTGGCGGATTCTGGTCTGCCGTACCAACGACTTACGGAACCATTGATCCGACTACAGGTATATTCTCATCAACAAGCACGGTTGGTACAGCAGCGATCTCGTATACGCAGACAATTGGTGGTTGTGCAGCAACAACAAATATTATAGTTGGCAATACAGGGCCTACATCGATCACCGGTGGTTCGCCTTCTGTATGTGTTAATGCGTCAACTTCAGCATTCATAGGCGCTCCTGCGGGCGGAGGATGGAGTTCTTCAGATATCGCTATTGCTACAGTCGGCACAGGTGGTAATGTTACCGGTGTATCTCCCGGAACAGTTGACATTACTTATTCTACTGGTTGCGGCACCGGATTAACAACTACTGTGACCGTAAACGGAACTACCGGAAGTATATCTAATACATCTCCTGTTTGTACCAGCACAAACTTCAACCTTGACGGAAGCAGCATTACACCATCGTCCGGAACTACTTACTCATGGGCAGGTCCTGTTGGCGCCATTATTACGAGCGGAACATCAAGCGTTGCTGTTGTTTCAAGCCCTGGTATGGCTGCGAATGGTACTTATACATTAACGACAACGAATAACTCATGTTCTAATACCTATACAACAATAGGTGTGATATCGCAAACACCGCCAACGCCGTCTATATCTTCGTCTCCTGCTTCGCCAATTTGCTCTGGTTTAGCAACGACGTTGAACGCGACAGTAGCGGCAGAAACACCGCAAGGTTTTGCAATACCTGTGTATACGCCTACGTTCTCTGTGACAAATACACTGAACAGCGGAACCTCGTTTACCGGCGGCAACTCAAATGACGGATATTATGCCGCATCTGTGCCGTTCAACTTCAGCTTCTTTGGAACCACCTACAATACTGTATACATCGGTACGAACGGTTATGTGACGTTTGGCTCGGGCAGCACAGTTTCCGTTGCTAATTCGATACCATCAGCATCAGCACCGACCAATGTAGTAGACCTGTTCCAGAATGATATGACTCTCGCTTCCGGCGGCGGTACGATCACTTATGGCGTAGGCGGTGTTGCACCGAACAGGACATTTGTTATTTCGTATAACGCTGTATCTGGTAATGGTTCAGGCGGACCTAATAACGGTTATATCGTATTGAATGAAACTACCAATGTGATCGATGCGATCGTAAATTCATTTACCCGTAAGACAGGAACTGCTGCCTCGTGCGGTATAACTAATAGTACCGGTACTGTAGGTAAAGCTGCTGCCGGAAGGAATAATGCAGTATATAATGTGAGCACTCCTGAAGCCTGGAGGTTCTATAGTATGAATAACTATAATTACTCATGGTCACCGGCTGCAAGCCTTGTTTCGACTGCTGGCCCAAGTGTAACTACGGCTGCTCTTGCTTCTGCTACTACATTCAGTGTTTCTGTTGCAGATGCGATCGTTCCAAGCTGTATCAGCTCTAATACTTACACAGTAAATACAAACAGCGCTGCTGCAATGACTATGGGCAGCGTGGTAACCTGTGTTGGTGCGACTACTGTTACCGCTGCTTATTCAGGCGTGACCGGTACTCCTACAACTTACAGTATCAACTGGGATGCCGCTGCAGTCAGCGCAGGTTTCTCTGCTACCGGCACTCTTTCGTTCCCGGGTGGTGTTTCCGGTAACATACCGGTTACGGTTGGCGGATCTGCATCTGCAGGTTCCACTTATAATGGCACAATAACAATTAACAATGGAACAGGTTGCTCGAATACCTATCCATTTACCGTGACTACGAACGCTCAGCCATCGCTGACAGTAGCTACTGTGAACGGTCCATCGGCATCGAAAATGTGTTCGGGCCAGGTAATTACATTGAGTGTGACAGGTGCTACCGGTGGTGGCGGACTGTATACATGGCAAGGTCCTGGTATCCTGTCTACAGCAACTACGTCTACTGCGGCTCTTACGTATACTACTTCGGTGGGATCGTTGGTTGCGGGTGCATACAGCGTGTCTTTAGGCAGTGCAACTGCGGGCTGTACCACTACTCCATTTAAGGCTACTGCAGGAACATATTCTGTAGTACCACAACCATCGGTAACCGTTTCTCCATCGGCAGCAGTACTTTGCCTTGGCGGAAACTTTACCATGACAGCATCACCTTCAGGTGATGCTATTCTCGGATCTCCATCTGTTTATACCTGGAGCGGGGTGAATATTGCCACAGTTACAGGTTCGTCGGCTACTTCGCCGGCATTGACGCCATCTACTACCGTTACCGGTGGATCTTATGGTGTGGCTACAACATACTCTGTTGCAGGCTGCAGTGCAGTAAACACAGCTACAGTAACGGTTAATTCGGCACCAACTACATCGCCTTCGAATGATGGTCCTGCGTGCGTAGGCGGAACGATCACTTTGTCTGCAGGCGCAACATTCACAACTGATTATGCTTGGTTCGGTCCGTTAGGTTATACAACCAGCGGTTCGTCTCCATCTCTGACGTCACTTACTACAGACATGGCCGGTATTTACACAGTGAGTGTAAGCAATGGTTCCGGTTCCGGTTGCACAGTAATCGGTACAACAAGCGTAGTAGTAAACACACTTGCTACAGCACCGTCTAATACCAGCCCGGCCTGCGAAGGCGGCATAGTTACCTTGATGAGTAATATTACAGGTACTGCAGTTTCGGGCAGGACCTACTCATGGAGTGGCCCTATTGGCTATACATCATCGGTAGTAAGCCCGGTATTGAGCAGCGTAACAACGGCAATGGCAGGTACCTATAACTTTACAGTGACTGCAACTGGTTCGGGTTGTTCCGCAACAGGTTCAACAACAGTTACTGTGAACTCAACCGGTGTTACTGCTGGTAACGATGGCCCTGCGTGTGTGGGCGGTACTGTTAATCTTACTGCTGCACCTTCCGGCAGCTCAACCCCAACCAGCTATGACTGGACTGGTCCTGATGGCTTCACGTCAACAGAGCAAAATCCGGTACTTAGCAGTGTCACAGCAGATATGGCTGGTACTTATACAGTCGTAATTGGCGGTGGCGGATCTGGTTGTTCGTCTACAAGCACTACCACAGTAATAATAAATACCCTTGCTACGGCTCCATCTAATACGAGCCCTGCCTGTGTAGGCGGAATAGTGACATTGATGAGTAATATTACCGGTACAGCAGTTTCGGGCAGAAGTTACTCATGGGATGGCCCAACGGGTTATACCTCAAGTGTTGTGAGCCCGATACTGAGCAGTGTAACAACTGACATGGCGGGTACATACAACTTCACCGTAACCGCTACAGGCAGTGGTTGTACTGCAACCGGTTCTACGACCGTTACCGTTAACACACTTGGCATTACCGCTGGTAACGACGGCCCTGCTTGTGTGGGAGGAACGATCAATCTTACTTCAACGCCAACAGGCGATGCATCACCAACGGGATATTCATGGAGTGGTCCTTTGAGCTTCAGCTCAGGTCTCCAGAACCCTGCACCGCTATCAAGTGTAGCTCTTGGAAGGGCAGGTACCTATACTGTCACAGTGATCGCATCGGGTTCTGGATGTACAGCGACAGCGACAACGAACGTAGTAGTTAATACATTGGGTATTACAGCATCGAATAACGGTCCGACGTGTGTAGGTCTTACTACGAGTCTTAACTCAACGCCATCGGGCAGTGCGTCACCAACCGGCTTTAGCTGGTCTGGTCCGTTGTTGTTCACTGCGGGCACGCAGAACACGCTGCTTACGAGTGTGACCACGGATATGAGCGGTATTTACACGGTAACGGTAACAGCCCTTGGCAGCGGTTGCAGTGCATTTGCTACTACGAACGTATCTATCATTGCGTTGCCGCAGGCGATCACGGGCAATACGTCTGTATGCGTAGGCGGTACGACAACGGTTAGTGATGTAACGGGCGGCGGAACATGGAGCAGCACCAATACGGGTGTAGCAACGATCGGTACTGCCGGGTTGTCAACAGCGCCACACGTGGTTACGGGTCTTGCAGCAGGCACAGCTACGATCTCCTATACAGTAGGTACGGGATGTGCAAGCACACTGATCATAACCGTCAATCCAAATCCTGTTATCTCGGGTATGACACCTGTGTGCGTGGGTTCATCGGTATCGCTGAGCACTACTATCGCAGGCGGTCTTTGGACGGCACAGAATACAAAAGCAACCGTAGGCTCTGCTTCAGGAGTGGTAACGGGAGTAACGTTCGGAACAGATAATATCACATATACCTTACCAACTACCTGCCGCGCTATCTCTGTAGCAACGATCAATCCGTTGCCATCAGCTATCGGCGGTACGCCAAGGGTCTGCCAGGGCCAGACGACGACGCTGAACACAACGAGCAGCGGCGGAACGTGGAGCAGCAGCAACCCATTGGTGGCTACGGTAGGTTCAACAGGCGGTACGACAACGGTGTCGGGCCTGACGGCAGGCTCAGCGATCGTATCCTATATACTGCCTACCGGCTGTTATACAACAGTGGTGGTAACAGTAAATGCACTGTCGCCGATCACGGGCAACAGCCCGGTATGCCAGGGCTCAACAGTTGCACTTACCGATGCAGCGCTAGGCGGTACCTGGCAGAGCAGCAACACAGCGATCGCGACCGTAGGTTCTGTGAGTGGCGTTGTGAGCGGAGTGGCAGGCGGTACGGCACGTATCTCCTATACCACATTTGCAGGCTGCCGGGCAATAACTATAGCTACGGTGAACCCGATAGCAAATATCAACGGCACAGCATTAGTTTGTGAAGGTGCAACGACCAGTTTAACGGATGTTACATCGGGTGGTACGTGGAGCAGCAGCAACGGCAATGCAACGGTAGGCACCGGTGCGGGCCTTGTAAGCGGCGTAACAGCAGGCACAGCAGTTATCAGCTACCAGATCACGGCCACGGGCTGTACAGCTACGAGAGTAGTGACGGTAAACTCGGCCCCGGGAGTGATCAATGGCACAGCAGTAGTTTGCGCAGGTCAGACGACCACATTGACCGATGCAGTAGCCGGCGGTACGTGGATCAGCAGCGCGCCAACGAGGGCGACAGTGGGTTCATCAGACGGCCTTGTTACCGGCGTATCTGCAGGCACATCAATAATTACATATAAAATGAGCACCGGCGGTTGCCAGTCCACCCGTATCGTAACGGTGAACACAACACCGGGTATCATTACTACCAATACGCCGGTATGCCAGTCAGCAACAATGACGCTGCATAACAGCACAATTGGCGGCACCTGGAGCACTCTTGATGTAGGAGTAGCAACTGTAGGCGGTACGGGCATAGTAACCGGCGTAAGCGGCGGCACGGCCCTGGTCAGCTATACAATGGGTACAGGCTGCCAGGTTACAGCGGTAGTGACGGTTAACCCGATCACCCCGATCATTGGAGCTGTGCCTGTATGTGTAGGTTCCACAGTGAGCCTTACAGACGCCACCCCCGGTGGTACCTGGATCAGCAGCAATACAGCTAAGGGCACAGTGGACGCATCAGGAACTGTAACCGGTATATCCGGTGGCACAACAACCATCACATACCTTATAGCCGCTACTGGCTGTAAAGCCACAGTTATAGAAACAGTAAATGCACTTCCTGCCGCTATAGCAGGCACGAAGGTTGTGTGCAGCGGCGGTACAGCGGTACACCTGAGTGACGCCACAGCGGGCGGCACCTGGAGCAGCGCAGCAGGCACGGGCGATATATCAGTAGACGGCTCCGGCAATGTGACCGGTGTATCAACGGGCACGGCAACGGTGATCTATACCGTGAACGGTTGCCAGGTATCTGCAACAGTAACGGTCAATGCATCACCTGCGGCGATCACGGGCAACAGCCCGGTATGTGCAGGTTCATTGCTTCCACTTGGCGAGAGCGTAGGCGGCGGCACATGGAGCAGCACGACTCCGGCAGTAGGAACAGTGAGCAGCTCGGGCGTGGTAACAGCGATCGCAGGCGGAACGTCTACGATCAGCTATACGACCGGCGCAGGCTGTACAACCTCAGTAATAGTAACAGTAAATACCATATTGCCGATCACCGGTATCCCAAGCGTATGTCTTGGTTCTACCACGAACCTTGCAGATGCAACACTGGGCGGAACATGGATGAGCAGTGATCCGGGCACGGCCAGTGTAGGTACCAGCGGTATCGTAACCGGTAACCTTGTCGGCACAGCGATCATATCGTATACCTCACCAGGCGGCTGTGTAAGGACTACCCCGGTAACGGTTAATCCTGTACCATCAGCGATCGCAGGAACACTCTCTTTGTGTAACGGCGGAACAACAACGCTGAGCGATGACGGCAGCGGCACGTGGAGCAGTATGAATACGACAGTAGCGACAGTGGGTATATCGTCAGGTATTGTGACCGGCGCATCAGCAGGCACAGCGACGATCAAATACACCGCGGGTTCGGGCTGCTTCGTATCGGCAGTGGTAACGGTAAATGCAGGTCCGTCACCAATAGGCGGTCCGGCTTCTGTATGCGAAGGCGCTACGATCAACCTCAGTAACGTGATGACAGGCGGCGCATGGAGCACATTAAGCACAGCAGCTTCGGTAGATGGCTCGGGCCATGTGCTGGGTATCACCGCAGGCACAGCGATCATAACGTATACAGCGCCAACGGGCGGCTGCTTCGTTACCCGCAGCATAGTAGTTAACCCGGTACCTGCGCCTATCACAGGCAACCCTGTAGTATGTATCGGCCGTGTAACATTCCTGGCTGATGCGACGACACCTGGCGTATCGTGGACAAGCGGTAATACGTCGGTAGCAACGATATCGGGCTCAGGAGCAGTAACCGGCATAAGCGCTGGCACAGCAAATGTGACCTACTCGATAGGCACGGGCTGTTACGCATGGACAACGGTATCGGTGAATGCCTTACCGGGCGCTATCAGCGGCAATACGCCACTGTGCCCCGGCAACAGCATGCTGCTGACCGATGCGACATCTGGCGGTACATGGACGAGCAACAACCCTGCGATAGCATCCGTAGGTACAGACGGTACCGTAACAGGAGTTGCCGGCGGCAATGCCACGATATCCTATACGGTCAATGGCGGCGGCTGTTATGCAACTACCATTGTTACCGTAACAACAATAACACCAGTTACCGGTGCATCGATCGTATGTACCGGATCATCAATAACACTGAGCAATGCATCGGCCGGCGGCACATGGAGCAGCGCAGACGGCACAGTGAACATACCTGTTCCATCCACGGGCAATGTGCTTGGCGTAAGCGCAGGCACAGCAACGATCAGCTATACGTTCGCCGGCGGCGGATGTGTGGCTATGAAGATCGTGACTGTAAATGCAACACCGACAGCGATCAATGGCAACGCACTGTTGTGTATCGGTACTCAGCTGATGCTGACCGATGACGTAAGCGGCGGCGTATGGAGCAGCAGCAATGGCGCGATAGCGGCAGTAGTTGGCAGCACGGGCGTTACCACGGGTATGGCAGCAGGCACGGCGCGGATCACCTATGCTATAGGCGGTTGTTCAGTAAATACAATAGTAACAGTAAATACTGCATCACCTGTTACCGGCTTCACCAGCATATGTGCAGGCGCGATAGCGAACATGCATAATGCTACAGCAGGCGGTACCTGGAGCAGCAGCAATACAGCGACAGGCACGATCAGCGCCGGCGGCGTACTGAGCGGGCTTGCAGCAGGAACCACTATGGTATCCTATACACTGGCCAGCGGCTGTGTGAGCACAGCAACGGTAACGGTGAACCCGGTACCGGATGCGATCATGGGCAACGGTGCAGTATGTGTCAGCGGGTCACTGGCCTTAAGCGACAATATCACCGGCGGCGCATGGAGCAGCAGCAATGGTGTTACCACAGTGGACGGCACGACAGGAGTTGTAACGGCAGTGGCTATAGGCACATCAACGATCACCTACAACGTGGCGGGCTGCTTCACTACAACAGTAGTGACAGTAGGGGCAACACCTGCGGCGATCACGGGCCCGCTCACAGTATGTGAAGGCGGCACGATCATATTAAATGACGCTACCCTTGGCGGCGAATGGACGAGCACAACAGGCAATGCAACGATCGGATCCTCAAACGGGGTAGTTACCGGTATAAGCGCAGGCACGACAACGATCAGCTACACCCTTGCGGGCTGCGGCAGCGTAACGGTGGATGTGACCATCAATGCTTCGCCGGCAGAGATCACGGGCAGTGTTCCTGTATGTATCGGTTCGGGTATCTCGCTCACAGAAATAAGCACCGGCGGCGTATGGAGCAGCAGCAACGGTAATGCAACGGTAGACGGATCGGGCAATGTAAGCGGCGTAGCCGCAGGTACGGCAACGATCTCCTATACGGTTGGCGGCTGCAGCGCAACAACAGTAGTAACTGTTGCCGGTATGCCGGCAGCGATCACCGGACCATCAAGTGTATGTGTTGGCGGCTCAGTAACGCTGAATGACATTACACCGGGCGGCCTGTGGAGCAGCATAGATGCAACGATAACCATAGGCACAGGCACAGGTGTTGTAACGGGCGTAAGCACGGGTACTGCATCTGTTACCTACACTACGGCTACCGGTTGCACAGCGACAACAACAATATCAGTGAATACGGCAGCGGCGCCGATAAGCGGACCATCGGTAGTATGTGTCGGTTCAATGACACTGTATACAGATGCAACAGGCGGCGGCACATGGTCGAGCAGCATGACCTCTGTAGCTACAGTAGGAACAGACGGTACGGTAACGGGCGTAGCGGCAGGAACAACAACGCTGAGCTATGTAACGGGCGGTTGTATCTCTACGATGAGCATCACCGTAAGTGCAGCGCCATCGGCCATCGGCGGTCCATCGAATGTATGTGCTAACTCAACGATCACGTTGACGGATGCAACAGCAGGCGGCGCATGGAGCACCGGCAGCGGTAATATATCAGTAGACGGTTCGGGTAATGTGACGGGCTTAAGCGCAGGCGTAGGTGTTGTAACCTATACATCGGGCAGCGGCTGTTCCGTTACGAAGAACATCAATGTTAACCCTCAGCCATCGGCGGTCAACGGCATGCTGACGGTATGTACCGGCGCAACGACGTTCCTGACCGATGCTACTCCGGGCGGAGTATCCTGGACCAGCAGCACGCCGTCAGTGGCTACGGTATCGTTCTCGGGCGCAGTACTGGGTGTAAGCCCTGGTACTACCACGATCACGTACTCGATCACAACAGGTTGTTATATCACAGCCGTAGTAACGGTGAATGCACAGCCGGCAGCTATCTCTAATAACTCGGCAATATGCCAGGGCTCATCGATAGTGCTTACTGATGCCACAGCAGGCGGTACCTGGAGCAGCAATAACACCGGTGTTGCCAGCATAGGTACCGATGGTACTATGACCGGTGTAGCCGGCGGCAATGCCACGATCACCTACGCGACCTATGGCGCAGGTTGCCGTGCTACAACAGTAGCAACGGTGAGCCCGCTGCCAAATGCAGGTACGATCACCGGTTCCGGTATCGTATGTGTGGGAGCAACGACCAACTTAATGGACGGCGCTTCTGGCGGCGTATGGAGCTCAACAGCAACAGGCGTAGCCACCGTGAACACATCCGGCGTAGTGCTGGGTGTTGGCACCGGCACCACGACCATCTCTTATACGGTTACCAACAGTTGCGGATCAGTAGCGGCCACGATGACCGTGACGGTTAATGCCCTGCCTGTTGCGGGCACGATCACCGGTTCCACGCCGATATGCGCAGGTACGACCCTGTCGCTGACGGATGCGACCGCAGGCGGCAACTGGAGTTCTTCGAATGCAAATGCCACAGTAGACGGATCGGGAACCGTTACCGGAGTTACGGGCGGAACTGCAACGATCTCCTATACGGTTACCAGCAGCTGCGGCAGCGCGAGCGCCACGACAGTAGTTACTATTAATGCGATCGCTCCGATCACGGGCTCTCTGTCTATGTGTGCCGGCTTTACAACGGCGCTCTCTGATGCGACCCCGGGCGGCCTTTGGAGCAGTACGAATACAGGTGTAGCAACGGTAGGGTCCACCAGCGGCCTGGTGAGTGGCCTGGCCAATGGTACATCCACGATCAGTTATGTAGCGCCGACCGGCTGTGCGCGTGCAGTGACCGTAACGGTTACCTCATCGCTGCCACCGATCACCGGTACGCTTGCGGTATGCCAGACTGCGACCACAGCATTAACAGATGCGGCAGGTGGTGGTGCCTGGACGAGCGCCAGCCCGTCGATAGCGACAGTAGGCGGCTCTACGGGTATTGTTACCGGCCTTGTGGCAGGAACTACGCGCATCACGTATACGGTAGGCGGCAGTTGCCAGGCGATCACTATAGTTACGGTTAACCCACAGCCATCGGGCATCGGCGGATCAGCGGCAGTGTGTATCGGTTCAACGATCACGCTCAGCGACCCGACCACCGGCGGCGACTGGAGCAGTGCAGGCAATGTATCTGCGGCAGTAACAGGCACTACGCTGACGACAGTGACCCCATTAAGCCTCGGCACAGGTACGGTAACGTATACGTTGCTGAGCACCGGTTGCAGGGTATCGAAGACGATCACCGTGAATGATGTTCCGACCCCGATCCTTGGTAACCTGTCTGTATGCGGCGTAGGTTCGGTAACGTTCCTGTCGGATGCAACCAGCGGCACCTCATGGGTTATCAACCCTGTGGGCACAGCAACGGTGAGCACCAGCGGACGTGTCTACGGAGTATCACCTGGTACGGCAACGGTTACATATACCGGTACCAATACGTGTAAGACAACAGCCGTAGTAACGGTTAATGCACTGGTTACTGTAGCTGCTATCTCCGGCGCCAACAATGTAAGCAGCGGTTCAACGATCACGTTGTCCGATGCAACACCAGGCGGCAACTGGAGCAGCAGCAATGCTACGATCGCCAGTGTTGACGCAGGCGGCGTAGTAACGGGCGTTGCGGCATCGGGTACTGCCAACATCACCTATAGCCTGCCATATGGCAGCGGCTGTAATGCCATTGCCTCCAAGACGATCACGGTACATACCCCTGCTCCACATGCCCATGGCACAACGGTAGGCGGCACGATGACCGTGTTCACAGGAACGGCGGTGAGCATAGCAGACGAAGTGGTAAGTGGTACCTGGAGCAGCAACAATACAAATGTTGCGACAGTGGATGGTGCAGGCACGGTAACCGGTATCATGCCGGGCACAGCCAACATCACGCATATCATCAGCTACAGCGACGGCGAAGTATCGACAACGGTTACCCCGGTAGTGGTTACGGCCCCTCCTGTTGATATCAGGGTAGTACCGAACCCGAACAATGGTACGTTCACGATCAAGGGCAGCCTTGGCAGCCTCCAGGATGAAGAAGTATCGGTTGAAGTGACCGATGTTCTGGGCCAGGTGGTGTACCGCAGCAAGAGCATTGTTCATGGCGGTAAGATCAATGAAACAGTGACACTGAGCAACACACTTGCCAACGGCATGTATATGCTGAATATGCACAGCGGCTCAGCAGATAAGGTGTTCCATTTTGTGATAGAGAAATAACAAAATGAAGACTATGGAAGAGGGTGTCTCAAAAGTCCGAGACACCCTCTTTTTATTCAGGTACCTGATGGAGCCACGTACTCACCCTTCAACAGAAAAGGGACTGCACCACCGCAGCCCCTTGTTCCGTGTATAAATTCTCAAAAATGCCCTTGCGTTTTCCGGCCTAGACGAATTCCTGCACTTTGCTTTCATCCCAGCCCAGTAAAAATTTATCATTGCCAAAATCCCACACCGGCCGCTTTATCACTGTAGTATATTTCATCATTAGCGCAATCGCTTTGGGCGTATCCTCAATGCTGCTTTTCTCTTCGTTCGCCAGATCTTTGTAAGTAGTGCTTTTAAGGTTGATCAGTTTATTTACCGGAAAGTGTTGCAGCCATCGCTCTATCGATGCTTTGTCTATACCGGATTCTCTGTAGTCATGAAAAGTGTACTCCAGTTTCTTTGCATCCAGCCACTTGAAGGCCTTTTGCATCACGTCGCAATTTTTGATGCCGTATATGGTAATCATTCCTCAAATTTATCATGATTAATATCACTATCCTTGCCTGTTAAAAAATATTTACCTTCGCGCCCTAATTGAAGAATATGAAACTGGATGACTTATTAAAAAACCGTAGCGAGAATAAATGCGAATTGTGCATGTCGGAAGGCGGGCTGAGAGTGTATGAGGTAGGGCCGCAGGAACGCTATTATGAAGACAATACTATAATGATCTGCGGAAAATGCGAAGCGCAGATATTAAAAAAGGAAGAGCTGGAAAGCAACCACTGGGATTGCCTGGGTGCGAGCATGTGGAGCGAAGTTCCCGGAGTGCAGGTAGTAAGCTGGCGGATGCTTAACCGCCTGAGAAATGAAAGCTGGGCAATGGATAACCTCGAAATGATGTACATGGACGACGACAAACTGGCCTGGGCAAAAGCCACCGGCGACCACGACAACGATAGTGCCGTAGACCTTCATAAAGACAGCAATGGCACAGTACTACAGGCGGGAGATACCATTGTGCTCACAAAATCGCTGGACGTAAAGGGAACCACACTCAATGCAAAGTTGGGTACGGTAGTTAAGAATATTCGCCTGGTCGAAAACAATACCGAACAGATCGAAGGCAAAATTGAAGGACAGGTGATCGTTATTCTTACTAAGTATGTAAGAAAGCAGGGGGCATGATAAAATAAGTTAAAATCAAAAAATTAAAAAATCTTCACTTTCGAATGCGCCTCCCGGTGGCTTCCCCAAACCACTTATTGATCTGCAGACTTTGGATTATCGTATATTATCGTAAAATATTGGCTGGTTGGTGTGCTGCATCGGTTTGTTCATTGTCTTTTAGCAAAAACTCGCCTTTTACTAACCATGACGTTCCGTAGGCAAGGTTTGCAATACATTCCAGCCAGAATGTAGGGTGGAGGTTTGGGTTGTTCAACCCCGGAATGTAGTCTTCAAGAAAGATCAGTATAATTACCACAAGTACCGTAAAGCCACATATCCGGTAGATCCTGTTCCTGACGATCTTTTGTTTTGTCTTGAGACCGGAGCTTTTGGTGAAAAGAAACAATGACATATAAGCTACTGTCAGGTAGAAAAGGGCCGCCGAAATATAATGCACATTCACGCGGAGCGGAATATTGTCAAGCGTCCGGATGACACAGCCCAGGTCAGGATTTGGCGAGGTAGGAAACAATGCAACACAAATGAAAAATACCCCGGCGAGGAAGCTGACAATGTTATCCTGCACATCATATCCTTTATAGCAGATCAGGAATATACCCGTAGAAATAAGAAAACCCACGAACGCATCTCCCATAACCGTATAGTAATAGTGACTGATGGAGTTCTGCACCTGGGTGCATCCGCCAATGGTGAATGTGCCAATGATCATGACTGCCGGTATGGATATTCCAAGGAAGCCTATAGCTTTTCGCAGCGTCATGTAAGATATAAGCAGCGGATCTGGCCTGGTTTTTGAAGTCGCCATGTTCAGAGATTTGTATACAAGATAGAACGTAAAGCTCATTGTTCAATGGGCCTGCGTTACGCAGCAGTCAAACAGAATTTCGGATACAGGACGCAAGTTGCCGGCATTTTTTAACTTTATCGATACAGCTAAAAGGAAATTCAATTTATGAGCAGCATACTATTCCAAAACATTGATTGGGACCAGGTGGATAAAGTTGAGTACGCAGGGCAAACGGGTAAAGCATATTGGCAGACAAAACAATATCCCGGACTGCGGATCCGGGTGGTGGAGTATACAAAGGGGTATTTGGCGGATCACTGGTGCCGGAAAGGGCACATAGTTCATTGCCTGGAGGGTGCTTTGGTAAGCGAACTTGAAAGTGGCGAAAGGCAGCTACTCACCAAAGGCATGACCTATGTAGTCTCAGATGAGTTAAGCGCTCATCGGTCGGTGTCAGAACACGGGGCTAAGTTGTTAATAATCGATGGCGATTTTTTAAAAAGCGATAAAATTGAATCTTATATCGGTGAATAGCTAAAGTGACTGCTCCCGTTTCTTAAATACCTTCCAGCGGGACAATAGTTTTATGCCTTTGTGCGCTTCGGGTACCGTATCACCAAGTAGCCTTCCCCATGGTTTCAGCCCGTCCACGCGGTCAAAAATTATTTTAAGGATAGCAATAAACGGTATTGACAAAAACATACCCGATATACCCCAAAGCGCGCCACCCATTAACACGATAATTATAGAGATAAGTGCATTGATCTGAACCTTGGACGATACCACTTTTGTCATCAGTATATTGTTGTCTATTAGCTGTATCACCATGTAACAGCCAACTACCGCCAGTTGGGTCGTGTAGCCATCACTCGTCACCGTAACCATCAGCACCGGTAATATTATAGCTACGATGCCTCCCAGGTAAGGGATCATATTGAGTATACCGCCTATAACGCCAATTAATACGGCAGACCGCACGCCCAGAGCCAGCAGCGCCACACTATTCATCGCAGATACGATAAGTGTTTCGATCAGCAGGCCCAGAATATATCGTTGTACAGATACCTTAGTCTCGCTGAGTATGTCAGCCACCCGAACCGAATTTTTTTCGGAGAAGACATCAAACAGGAAATCCAGTATCAGCGGTTTGTAAAAGAGCAGGAAGAAAACGTATATTGGTATAAGTATAAGGAAGCTGGTGATCCCGAATATAGTGTTCAAAGTTTGTCCCAGGTACACCTGTCCACCCTCCAGGGCTTGTTTTATCACCGCGGCCTGTTTATCAAGGGTCATACCAAAGTGTAATTGCACCCATTCCTGTAGCTGGCTTATAATTGCGTTCGATTTTGCCTTCAATGCCGGTAAGGATTCGCTGAAAGATGCAATCTGTTTCGATAAGAAGTAAAAAATTCCTCCCACCAGTAATATTGCAGTAAGCAGGCAGCAGGCTATGGCCAGCGTCCTGGGCAATTTTCGCTGGAGCTTATTGTTGAGTGGGTTGAGTAATATGGCTATCAGGCACGCAAATGCAAGCGGCACCAGGATGTCGGACAGCACATAAAGTGAAAAAAAGAACATAATAAGCCCGAAGAGTATTATCGTTGCTTTTACATAAAATGGGTATTGGTTATTCTCATTGCCTGCTTTCGTTGTCTCCATTCAGTATGTTTAAGACTAATTACGTTATACCACTACCGTGCCACTACCCGCAAAGATATTCGTGTTATCCGGCTAAATGCCCTGTTTCTGAAAATAAGCGCGGTTCCCAGTCATTTTTCGTCAGGGGTCCCAGTTTTCATCCCATGCACTTTTATAAGCATCATGCCGCTCTGCATAAGCAACAAAGTCAGCATAGAACGGATGCCTTGAAAGGGTAGCGCTGTCACCTATCACGATCAGTTTTTTCCGTGCACGCGTCATCGCCACATTCATTCGCCGTGTGTCAGAGAGAAAGCCGATCACACCATCGGTATTACTTCTTGTCATGCTGATGTACACAATATCCCGCTCCTGTCCCTGGAAACTGTCAATCGTGTTCACCGCTATTTTGTGGGCATATGCCTTTAGTTCGGGTATCTGCTCTATTTGTTCTTTCAACACATACAGTTGCTCTTTGTAAGGAGAAATCACCGCTATAGTAGGAAATGTTGCTGCGCTATAATGAGTGCTCAGCTCAGCTACCAGCCTTTTCATGTGTTTGAACAACAGCGCCGCTTCTTCCGGGTTGGATATGGCGTTGTTCTCAATTTTTTCATCAAATCCGCAGCCCGCGGTATCTATGAACGTCAGCGGCAGATCCTCCGGGAATACCAGGTGTTTCGCTACTGATACATGCGCCTTCAGCTTGTCTTCATAAAACACAGCCGATGAATAGCCCATGATCTTTTCATTCATCCGGTATTGCTCACCCAGCATCTCCACCGCGCCCGGGTGCAGGCTTATTACTTTTTCAAGCAGCGTATTGCTTAGTCCACCCCTCGTCGCAGCATCCGACTTTATCGTAGGTGAAAGCTGGAAGTGGTCGCCTGCCAGTACCAGTTTCTTACCCTTAAGTATAGGTATCCAGCATGCGGGCTCCAGTGCCTGCCCGGCTTCATCTATCACCACGGTATTATATCGCAAGTTGCGTACAGTATAATGATTTGCGCCTACAAGTGTAGCAGCGATCACCTGTGCCTTAGCGGTTACATCATCAATAATATACTGCTCCATCTTATCCACATCCTTCATGATCTTGTAGGCCTCGTTGAACAAGGCCTTGCGCTGTTCCCTTTCCGCTCTGCCAAAGCTCCGCTTGTATTTGTGAGCCATTTCTTTAAACTCACCGGCTTGTTTCTTCAGACGTTTTATCTCTTTCACAGAGCTGTGTGCCGCTACCTTGCTGTCCAGAGTCAACGCCATCAACCGCTCTGACACCCTTGCCGGATTACCCACCCGCAGCACATTCAGCCCCTCTTCGCTCAGTTTCTCACTCAGCAGATCCACGGCGGTGTTGCTCGGAGCCACCACCAATATCTGTTTTTCTCCGGCCTTTATCAATGCCTTTATCGCCTGCACCAGGGTAGTGGTCTTGCCTGTGCCTGGCGGACCGTGTACTATGGCCAGTTCATTGGCCTGCACTATTTTATTTACGGCGGCCTGCTGTGTACTATTCAGTTTAGGATTATCATAAACAGGAACGTCTTTATCAAAAGTTGGCGCCGCGGCACCTGTAAGAATATTGATAAGCCTGCCTTCTACCTTCTTCTCGCTCAGGGTCATAGCCAGCTTCAACGCGGTCTGCATTTCATCATAGCTGTTATCATCAAACAGCAGATCAATGCCTAGCTTGCCATCGCTTGCCCAGTCCGGCAATTCATCTGTGCGAAGCGATATTTTGAGCCGGTTGCCACCTGCAAAGGTGATAGTTCCTTCAAGGAAGTTGTTTTTTGCATCAAGGTTAGAAAACAACATCGCCGACACCCCAAAACGAAGCTGGTGCACAATATCGGTATTAGTGGTCCGCTCCACTTCGACAGTAATATACTCAGCCTTATTCAACTCTGTTCCCCTGATAGCTATTGGGTACCATGTCAGCCCATTGGCTCTGCGCTGCGCAACAGTTGATGACCGCGTGAGTTCGAGGTAAGCCTGCTTATCCACCTCCCGTTCTATCTTCACCAGCTCCAGCAGCTTTTTAAAATAATCCATGCTCAAAGGTAGGGGATGGAGATTTTAAAGTCTTGACCAGCATATAAAAGGGCAGAAAATAGCGGCATTGCCGGACTAAAGGTGGCTTTGTTTAACTATTTTTAAATACTATGCCGGTCAATAGGCTTACGAAACCCGCTATGCTTACTAGTTCCCGGTAGCGGAAGATGCGAAACCAGCTCCTGCGATATTCAGTCCAGTCAACGGGGCAGTTGTCAGCAGACCATTTATTAATAACGTCATTGATTGGCAGGCTGCCTTTTAAGGTCAATAGAATTTCAGCAATTAGTGCGATGAATGCAATTGTGGCAGTAATGAAAATTATCCCGCCGGGATTTTTCACATTTACAAGTAGTAGCGAAAGGTTGGCGCATACGGCGATGTATAGTACATACCGGTAGTTGTTTCTCATAGCCACATCCAGCAGTTTGCGGATCTCGATATAGCTGTTGGCTCCTAAGTTGATCTGCACATGCTTGAGCGCAATTAGGTACATGAACGGCTGGCTTACAATGATAGTGTATGAGAGCATTGTAACAAGTAGCAAGATTTTGTTTGTCATGTTTTTTAGTTCTTAAGTGATTTAGATGAATGTTTTGTTAGTTTAAAAAACTGGATGCCCAATGATATAAGCCACAGCAACCAAAGTGTGCTTCCAATGAATCCTGCAGGCTGCCAAACCGGGAAACCAGGAATGACTGTGGCAAATAATTCTGCTTGTGCCAGCAGGTAGATACATGCGCTTATAAGGCCCAGACCATGCAGCCATTTTGGGAATAGTTTCATGTTTAATAGAGACAGGCTTAACATTACTGTCCATGCAATTGTGAAAAGCTGGCCTAAATGCTCACCAAGCATTACACCGCCAAACTGGTGTATTGTTTTGAAGGAAACAATAGCGGCCGCTTTCACTGCTGCATCTGTTGTGGTTACATAGGCCTCCGCAATAACAGGCACAACAAATGTCCACCGGAGGAGGCCGATCAGTTGTACCACTAGCCCTATGATGCCTATTGTGGTTATTGTGCGAATTGTATCAGTTCTTTTTTCCACGAACTGACCAATGAGTAGGTATGCTGGTATCAGCGGTATACCGGTCATAGCAAATGCGAACCAGGTCCAGATCAGCCTTGGGCCACCTTCGTGAAATTTCGTAAGGATGGTGGCCGTATCCTGCCGCAGCACCACGGGATATTCGAAAATGGAGGTAAGTATAGTATACGGTATCAACAGCGATACCGCACCAAATACCAGGAGGCTGCCAATTTGTTTTGTGTTTGCAGTAGGTTTCATTTTTTTTGGTTTTGAATTTGTTGATAAACCAACAGTGGAGCGCTCTGCTTGTAAGGCGCACGGAGTTTCCTGCTTAAGATTTTTTAAATCCGGTAGTTTCTGTTTTATGCTTGCCGCGAACTAATAAACCAATCAATTGTTTCAGCTACTATTCTTTCAGGACTGGTTGAATGGTCACCAAATCGGTTTACATATTTATCATGCATTACCAGGTATGGGTACTCGAACTGGTAGGCTAGCTCGTAAAGTTCTCTTACGAAACTATTGAATATGCCTGCCATGCCTACCATCACTTTAGGAACATGTGTTACTCTTGCAGTTTTGTTCATCCGTTGTTCAAAAAGTGCTATCCATTCATCGGGGCTGATAGCCGGCGCATTCGGGGCTTGCCACGTTTGGCCCAGGGCGTCATCCGCGTTACCCACGTTTACAATTGCTCGTGCAAAATCGTTGATGAAAGTAAAAGTGTGTGGCAGGTGCGGGTTGCCAAACAGGCTTATAGTTTTACCACTCTGGAGTTTATCCAGGAAATCTCTTCCGAAAATGCCTTTATGTATTCGTGGACCAATGAAGTCAGCCGCTTTGACAAATGCCACTCGGTCACTCCATGCTTTTTCACGATCGAGCAGCACGTGCAGAACTGCTGCCCGTATCTTACCTTTTTTGGTATACGCATTATGCGGCATGCCTTCATGTATTGGAGCGCCGTGTACATTGCCGTATGAATAGAGGTTGTCGGCAAATACCAGTTTCGCTTTTGTCTTGCTGATGGCATAAGATAAGGCAGCGCCGGCCGATGGATAGAACGTACTCCACTCCTGATATGGTGCATCTGTACAGCTATAAATTATTTCTGCATCCCGGGCGATGAATTCTAACCCATGCCTGTCAGTGACATCCGCTGCGAGCAATTGCACATTTGCTGGTAATGGTTGTAGTATCTTGCCCCTCCTGTTAATAAGCAGAATATCTTCATTTGGATTGTCTTTCAGTAAACACTCCATAACAGCGTGGCCAAGCTGGCCGGTGCCAAGTATTGCTTTCATTCCTGGTTTAACTAGAAGGTGATTGAATAGCTGATACCAGGTGTTGGGTTGATTTTCAAACTACGGTCTTTTGCCGCTACAGCAATTGCCCCGATACGCAGATTTAGCCCCTTCCAGATCATCCAGCGAAAGCCCGCTTCCAGTCCGGCTGCATTTTTGTTTTTGTAGTCACGATTGTATCCCCGGAGATAGTTTGCGCCTGCATAAAAAGAAGAGGGTATAGGGTGCTTGCCGACCGGGAGGAACCAGAATGTAGCGCCCGCTTTAAAGAAACTGGTGTTTTCTCCCGATTTAAAGGCGGTGGGGTAGTACCCCGCATGCACCGACATCTTGTTCATACGAAACTCTGCGCCTACAGACGGATTTCGGAAGCAGTTGATACTGAGTTCATTTTTCGCGAAGCGATTCTGAGCATACACGCTTGTAGCCAGCGATACTAATAGAATTGTTGTTGAGATCTTTTGCATATGGTCATTGTTTTAGTTGACGATGCAAAAGTCCTTCGCGAAAAAAGGAGTTTACCGGACATTTGTCTAAAAGTATTTTTTAGCGGATATTATTCCTGATTCGGCTGAGGTGCCGGGAGGTAATACCCAGCATGGCAGCCAGGTGTTGCAATGGTATTTCCTGCAGCAGGCGTGGTTCTTTGCGCAGTAGTTTTTCATAACGCTGCTCCGCAGTAAGGGTTATCAGGTCGTGGCGACTTTCGTCAATACCACAAAGGGATTGTTCCAGCAGTGCAATATAAAAATCTTTAAATGCAGCTACTTCGTGTACAAGCCTTTTAAGGTTGCTTTTACTGATCATGAAAATACTTCCGTGTGTTATAGCCCGTATATTCTCCACCGATGGTTTCTCGCTTACAAAGCTCATCACTGATGCCAGCCAAGTTCCTGCGATAGACACATAGCTGGT
>CANJQU010000054.1 GCA_947476485.1 Chitinophagaceae bacterium | reverse complement strand
TTGCCGGCGGTGTTCACCTCTTCCCTTTCCGAACAGAGTAGTTAAGCCCGCCATGGCCGATGGTACTGCACAACAATGCGGGAGAGTAGGTAGCTGCCATATTCTTTTAAAAGCCTTTACATTCACTTGTAAAGGCTTTTTTTATGCCCATACTCATAAGTTCACCGCTTCCCTTGCCGAAAAGAGTAGTTAACTTTCGGGATCCCGTACAATCCCACTAACCATCGGGACGGGAGAGCAGGTAGCTCTTATTCTTTTAAAGTTCCGTCCTTTCACGTTGTACTTTTTTTTATGCCCCTTAATGCCGAATTACCGTCTCTCCCACTCCGGCCAGAGTAGCCAGCAGGCAGTTAACGTTCAGTCGGGAAGGTGGGTGAGTAAATAAATTGGTTGTTTTGTAGTAGAATTCCGTCTGTATCAGCTGTTATCTTTCAGTAAGCCTTGGGTTATTTATCCGCTTGGTTTCTCTGGAGGTAACCACAGACTTACTTTAACCCGGTGCTTTCAAGTACAGAATCGAAGACATCCTAAATACTGCAGTTGTGTCTGCAAATACCTGCATTACTTTTGCTGCTGCAAATATCGAGCGGCTAACCATCCGTACTACCCCCATCTTAAAAGGTCTCTTGCTGCAGTTAATCAGATACTAGCTAAGAGATCAAGTCGGTTACGGAACATATTTTCGTGGAAGTGGTCACAACCCCATCATCGATTCCACGATCCTCTGCGATGCCTGCCCGTCTCCATATGGGTTTAGCTTCATCGCCATTGCATCATAAGCCGTCTGGTTGGTGAGCAGGTTCATAGCTTCTTTGTAGATCATTTCAGGGTCACTGGCTACCTTTATCACGGTGCCGGCTTCCATGGCCTCAGGGCGCTCCGTTGTGTCGCGTAGCAACAGCACAGGCTTGCCGAGCGATGGCGCTTCTTCCTGCACACCTCCGCTATCGGTCATTATGAGACGGGAGTTGTCCAGCAGCCACAGAAACTCAGGATAAGCAAAAGGTGGTGTAAGATGCACCAGCGGATGCCCGCCCAGTATCTCGTGCACATCATCCTTCACATTCGGGTTCAGATGCACAGGTAGTATCACCGGTGTATTCGACTCTTCTGCTACCCGTTTCAGCGCATTGCAGATGTTCTTGATGCCCGCGCCATGGTTTTCCCGGCGGTGCATGGTCACCAGTATAAAATCCTTTACTTTATCAAGGCCAAGTGCGGTAATGCCCGCGGGGGTACTGTTCTCTATCTTTTTCAACCCCAGGAACAGGGCATCGATCACAGTATTGCCCGTCACCAGTATCTTATCATCGCTCACACCTTCATCCAGCAGGTTCTTGCGCGACTGTTCGGTCGGTGGGTAGTGAAAGTCGGCCAGGCGTGTAGTCATCACCCGGTTTATCTCCTCGGGGAAGGGTGAGAATTTATTGAACGTCCTCAATCCTGCTTCTACGTGCAGCACCTTTACTTTATTGTAAAACGCAGCCAGCGATGCCGCAAACGTAGTTGTAGTATCGCCCTGCACAATAATAAAATCAGGCTTTTCAGCTACCAGTAGTTCGTTTATCCGGGTCAGCAATTTGGCCGTAAGCCCAGCCAGTTGCTGGTTAGGCTCCATCACATCCAACGTAAAGTGAACTGGTATCTTAAAAAAGTCCACCACCTGCTGCAGCATTTCCTTATGCTGACCGGTACTGCACACCAGCGTATGGAAATGCTTGTTATTTCTTAATGCCTCTGCAACCGGTGCCAGCTTTATGGCCTCAGGGCGCGTACCCAAAAAAATAATAACTTTCTTCATTTTTTGATATTCTATTCTTGATAACGATTATCTCAGACGCGGGAGAGGTTGCTGCTAATTTTTTCTGATCAATGGCACCTGTACCGCAGTGCCCGCCTTATAAAGTGTAAAATAACGGGATGAAACGTTAAGTACATAATCTATTTTATAACCATTGGGTAAAACTGACTGCAGCAGGAACGCATCGTCCCATGTCGGTAGCTCTATTTTGTCTACATGGTCCCTTACTATTTCCTGCGCCACAGTTATATGGTTGTATTCCACATTGGTGCTTCTTTTCTTTGCCGCAAGCATGAAAAGCCCGCAGCATGGCACCATAAATACCGCCATGGCACCGGCTTTTATCACCTTATTCATGCGGTCAGATCTGAATAACAGGTACAATGCATAAGCAATAAACAAGCTCGCAAAAGGTATGCAAAAAGAATGATACCGGTTATACATGGCGGTATAGTGCTGCGACTTCAAACACAGCGCCGCCAGAAACACAGTTCCGCTTATACCAAGTATCGCCAGCAGGTTCAGATTCTTTTTTTCCTCTTTAGTGCTGGCACCCTTCAAAGCAGAAATGTACAAACCGATCACCAGCAAAAAGGAAACGACAACCGCAACCTTTTTCTCACCGAATGCCGGGAATACCGCCTTAAAGTCTATAGCGCCCATGGCCATGCTGCGATACAGCACATGCATTGCGCTGAACGGCATAACCGCTGCTTTTGCATGAAATTTCTCATTCTCATGACTCATATACTGCAGCCCCACAAATGCAAACCATAGGTATATACCCACCAGCGCCACCGGTATTGCGATGGCCGCCAGGTTCTTCGGTTTAAACAATCCGGCTTTTTTCCTCACCACCAGGTATCCCAGGAAAACCAGTATCACATATACACTCAGAAAGTGCGAGAGTACAGCGCCCACAGAGAAAATTCCCAGCAGAAAAAGGTACAGCGGCCTCTCGTCCTCATACATGAATTTATAAAAGAACACCGCCGCCAGCGTCACAAAGCAGGTGGCCAGTTCATAAGCCCGTATCTCATGGCTCATACCAATAAACGTGAGGTCTGCAGCAAACAGTATTATAGCCACTGCCGTGAATATACTATCCTTAAACACCATCCGGCACAACCACGTAAACGCCAGCAGCGCCGCTATCGCACATAACTTTGAGAACAGCATATACACGCCCAGGCTATTGCCAAACAACATAGTAAAGTAGTGCAGTTTCACATTATACACAAAGCTGTTACCGTTATCCAGTATTGTGGCTTTATACACATTCTCCAGCGTATTCATTTGCGCCAGCGTAGCAGAGCTCACCGTCGTAGTGTTGGCAAAAAGGGTAGGGGAGTCGTGGCTGAACCCCTTGCTGCACAGCATAGATACCGTCTCGTCATACCACACCTGCTTGCTCAGCGGCAGTATCAGCACCGCCGCCATGGCCGCAAGCAGACACACAATATTTATTTTCTTGGCAAGCTCGGCGCTGATCATAGTCGTATACTTATTCTCAATATTTATTTTTGCCTCTTGTCACCACCTGAGTACTCGACCTCACCCTCTCCTTCAGGAGTTCCCGCCTGGGAAGGAGCGAAGCTCGCGGGGTGAGGTTAAAACATTACGATCAGCCCATTGTCAGGGAACCGGTATTTTTCCACCACTTGCGCATCATTGTCATAAAGTGTAGCGCTGTCTGTTTGCGTCTGCAGCGTATAGGTCATGTTATAGTTGGCCGGCAGCATGGAGTTTATAAACACTGCATCCTCCGTTCTCGGCACATCCATTTTGTGCAGCCCCTTCTTCACTATCTCATCCACCGCCACCAGTTGGTTACATTCCAGTCCGTTATCATAATGCCCCCGGTGCGCCGCAATGAATTTATAAAAACCCGGCGCCACAAGCAAGGCCACAATCGCTACATTCAGCACAATGTTCAGCTTGCTAGCACACAGATTTTTGATGAACATAGTCACAAACAACACACAAAACGGTATGCTGAACAAAAAGTAGCGGTAGCTGAACAGCATATTATTCTTCGTTTTCACCGCCATCACCGTCACAAACAAGCTGCTGAAAATACCCAGCGCAAACAGCAGATGATACTTCTTGCGGTCTTCTTTCTCCGGCACCAGCTTCCATATGCCGATCACATACAGCGCTATTACCAGCAGAAAAGACCCTATCCTTACCAACGCCTTATCCCGGAACAGCGGATAATACACCTGGAAATTCACAGCCACGCTTTTCAGCAAAAGCGAAAATGCATCCGCTATGCTTACACTGTGATCCACCTTCACCCGGTTCGTCTTTATATAGTGGTTGTAATAGTCGCTCGACTGCAGCGGGTTCCAGTGAAACTGGAAATACACCAGCAGCAACACCACAGGAATGGCCAGCGCCAATATCTTCTTGCCGGTAAAGAACTTCGCTTTCTCCTCCAGCAATATGGCCACGGGGTACACTACAATAATGTAGATAGTAAAATAATGCGAGATGATCCCCAATGCGCACCATATACCCAGCCATAGCAGGTTCTTAAAGCTCTTCTCCTCAAACAGGTACTTGAAAAAATAGATGCCCGATATAATAGCCACAAACAGGCTCATGATATAATGCCTTATCGAATAGGTCTGGTTAAGGAACAGGATATCGGTAAAGAACAGCACCAGCGCCACAGAAGTATAGATGTTATCGCCGATGATCTTTCGGCACAGTACATAAAAGGCAATGAGCGTAAGTATGCCCCAGAACACCGAGAAGTACACATCGACACGCAGATCATTGCCAAAAGCCAGGTTCAAATAGTGCAGCATCACATAATGTATACTATCTGCCCCCAGCATAAAAACATTGTGAAACGTATTCTCCTTGTTCAGGTCGGCAGAGGTAAAAGTGCCCATATTGGTGAACTGCTCCACATTCCCCAGCGTTATGCCATGACTGCACATGATCTGGAACGGCTCATCAAAATACAACTGCTTCTTCGGGCACAGCGCCACGGTCAGCACCACACATGCCACCAGCACAAAAAGATTAACCCTCTTCGCAATCCCCGTTTCCATCATTTATTTATCTCTAAAATTAATAAGAAGCAGTAACGAAATAATATGAAATAGTGAGGGCGGGTAACACCTCCCCTCCTTTTTTCAAGGAGGGGAGGACTGGTCGCTTGCGACCGGTCTGGGGTGGTTGACTCGCGCTAATCAGGTAACTCACTCGCGCCTACGTTACACTTCCCCTCTGGAGAGTTCGCGCAAGCGAAGGAGCGAAGCTCGAGGGGGTGTGTTTTTCTGCCCTGTATCTCCCAATTCACAAACTACGGGTTCAGCTTCCCCATCTTAAAATCCAGCAGCAGCTTCAGCGTCTGCTTCATCGTCTTCTGCACATTCATCTTGCTTTCACCCTGCTTCAGGTCGTAGCGCAGTATCATCGGCACCTCATTCATCGTAGCGCTCTGGCTGGCCACCTTCAGCAGCACCTCCACCATGCACCCAAAACCCTTCTGCGTGATGAACTTATCGCCGTAGTAATTGATCGTCTTGCGCAGCATATCTACCCGGTAAGCCCTGAAACCACACGTATAATCCTTAATGCCTTCAAAACCCACCATCACCCGGAACAACAGCCCCGCGGCCCAGCTAAAGAACTTGCGCGACTTCTTAAGCCCCTTTATCCTTGCCCCCGGCTGGTACCGCGATGCGATCACCAGGTCGCTGCCCTCGGCTATCTGCAGCGCCATGCGCTGTATCAGGAAGGGCGTCTGGCTGTCATCAGCATCCATCGTCACCACTATGTCCGTATCCTTCAGTCCCTCCTGTGCCTTGCGCAGGCCCTTGTTTATAGCGCCCGCAAGGCCGCCATTGGGCTGTATATCCAGCACATCAACTTTAATATCTCCCCTAAAACTCCTTGCTATCTCCAGCGTGCGGTCCTTGCTGCCGTCATTTACCACCAGCACACTCGCATCCCATTTATACAGATTGTAAGCCTCATTTATCCTGTTAAGCAGGGGCGGTAAAGACTCCTCCTCATTGTATGCCGGTAACACGATCCTTATATGCATCTCTGTGGTCGTAAATTGTTAGTCGTAAGTTATTATTAGCGGGTATCAATTTTGTAAAAAAGCAAAATTGAAAAACTTGTCATGGTGAGCCCCGCCGAACCATGCCTGGCCAAAATAAGCACTTAGCTAAATAGCCGTTTGAAGCAGTTTATTTTCAACCCCAAACTACCATTGCTTTTACTGCAATTTCTGATGCGCTAAAGTAATCTATTTATTTCTTTCGGTTGCCTAATCCTGTTTAAAAAATGATTTTGTAACATGATGTCTATGCTTTGCATAGGCCTTGATTTTCAGAATATCTGTTATTCTGAAAAAGCACCTTGTGAATAAGTATTTATTATCGGCGAATACATTTATTTAATTTTGCTATATTGCAGATAGCGGTGCATTGCGCCTCAAGATGTGTAACGTTGTTAACTGTCTTGACCCATCCGGCAGCATCACTCTTAACTCTTTCACCCTGCCCGCTGATACAGTTGTGGCGCAGAATATTGTTACTACTGTATGTAACAATGATTTTTATCAATATGGGTATAACGGACAGATGAAGGTGAATGAAATAGCGGGGCTTGGAAATCATAATACTGCGTTGTATTGGGAGTTTGATACACGAACTGGAAGAAGGTGGAATCAAGATCCAAAGCCTCATCCATCGCTTTCGAATTATTCGGTATTTATCAATAACCCTATAAGATTTAATGATCCTAATGGTGACATTGTCAAAATAAAAGAGAAAGATAATTTGGTGGTTATGGGAAAGGGCGTACCTACATACAAAACCATAAAAGGCGACGCGCTAAATAATTATGAAACTGAGTGGAACTTAATTAAAGGGAAATTGGAGTATCTCGGAGAAAATAAAAATTTAGTTGATTTAGAAAATGCACCAGAGATTTATTATGTTGAATTTGTTCAAAAAGGTGATAATATTGGTTCTGTATATATACCCAATGACGGTGATAAACCTGGTGGTACTTTAAGAATTAATACCACAGGAGGATTGGAGACGGAGGATAAGAAAGTATATTCTCCTGTAGTGGTTGCTTCTAAAGAATTAGAGCATGCGGCTGGTGATAAAGCAAATAGAAAGGCGCAAAATGATAGGCGAAATCAATCATGTGGAGATCCTCAGAATGATGGTAACGATAATGAAGAAGAAGTTAGAGCAAGAGCAACACCTCAAAGGGTAGCCGAAAAAGCGCATGAAACGAGAAAAGGAATACCAGTTAGGAATGGTCATACTGGGACCACTGTGCAAACAACAGGCCCCGAATCAAATAAGAAAAAAAATAGACTAATGAAATACTTGTTGTTTACCACGTTCAATTTATTGTGTTCATTTCAGCATGATGGTAGGGATTCTTCTATAAAGACACTTATGATCATTAAATCAAGTATGAACACATATTCTATAACAAATGTTAGCTGCGATGAACTACATATCCAACTTTTTCCAGTGGACACTTTCTACATTACTGAAAATGAAAAACAAAATAAGATTGTAGAGTTAATAAAAGAGGCTAGACCGATTCACACTGATCATCCTCCCTGTAACATTGATACTCGGGCGAAGATATTTATTACTCGCGAATCTGGTAGCATAGATTCGCTTTGCATGGGGTATTCCTCTCTTTTTGCATTAAACGGTGAGTGTATGGAACTTCCTAAGAGAGATTTAATCAATATCCTTATCGACATGTATAAGGATACTGATCATACTGATTCTAATATAGACTTCAAATCTCCACCTTTAGAAAATGATAGTACTGTACATGCAATACAAAATATTCGTGATAAAGAATATGAAAGGAAATTAAGGGACAGTAGCTGTATATTTTGGTCAATATTATTGCATGATGACGATATTTTAAATATTTTAAATATAAATGCATATCGACTGCAACATTTAAAGATACTTAATAACAAAACGTCCTCAACATGCTGTAAATTAAAAGGGAAACTTACAAACGTCAAAGTTGCACATTATACAAATATTAATAAAGTCAAACCATATTGTTATGTATATGCAGCATGGTTTGATCGAGGAAAATATTACATGACTATTTGTAATGATAGAGATTTTTGTATAAATGTACAATTTAATAAAGAAAAAAATAAATGGGTATTAGGTGACTGGACATATTAGTAGCCCCCGTTGTTCCTGATGTTCCCGTAGGGGCATCAGGACCGCAGAATAAAAGCCGTTCTCCGAACGGTATTTATTAAACTGGAGATGAGAAAAGCAGAAAGTTAAAAGAGTATGAAAACCCGTTGTTCCAGACATTAGCTTTTGCGCATCTGGAACTGCCCATAATACCGTTCTCCTCGATCATGCTGAGGGATTGGTAAGGACACCCCTAATCTATGTTCTCAGCCCGATCGGGCCGCACGCTTTGCTGCGGGGCTAAATAAAGATCCCCCACAACCACAGCGTAGAGCTATCTTTTTTTGCGCGGAGCGATTCAAAAAAAGTCGCCTTTCTTTTTGTTACTTTTTCTTTGGCGAAGCAAAGAAAAAGTAAGGTAACGCATGGCAGGTAACGCCCAGCAGGCCACGTTGTCCCAGATATTAGTTTTTGCGCTTCTGGAACTTCCCATAATACCGTTCTCCACGATCATGCTGAGGGATTGGCAAGCACGTCCCAAATCTATGTTCTCAGCCCAATCGAGCCGCACGCTTTGCTGCGGGGCTAAATAAAGTTCCCCCACAATCACAGAGTAGCGCTATCTTTTTTTGCGCGGAGCCTTTGGCCAAAAGTCGCCTTTTCTTTTGTTACTTTTCTGGCGCCTCCCGATTGTTTATATCGGGAGCGAAGCAAAAGAAAAGTAAGGTAACGCCTGGCAGGTAACGACCTGCAGGCCACATTGTTCCAGATATTAGTTTTTGCGCATCTGGAACGCACAATAAAACCGTTCTCTGAACGCATTCAATGAACTGCAGCTTAGTGCTATGCAACGAATCCTGACTACTTACAGCGAATTAAAGATTAAGGATATTTTCTTATTCTCAACTTCTTTGAAGTCAGTACGGAAAAAGAATCGGTAAGGCTTTCAGAGTGAGCAGACAATACTTCAGTGACTAAATGTATCCTGGATTCAATTGGCAGATCGGAAATTCGTAGGAGCAGGCTCCCGATGTTTTTAGTCTTCTTATATACCAGTTCGTCACCAAAGTCTTTATCCTCTGTAATTATGAACCCATTTTTTGAATGGCAATCTTGATTACCTCACTATCAGTTATACCTGGGCTTTCATGAATTATTGAGTAAATGCTAAAACCTTGATCCCCGAGGCTACGGATGATTCGGGCATCAACACTTTCGTCTGCAATAATTAAAGGGAAATCAGGCGACATCTATAAAGATTTCATTGCGCACAACATTTGCTCCATATGTTATGCAGGCGAGTATCTGAGCTTTTGTAAGCTGCGGATAAGCCGCTAGCAGGTCGTCTACAGTATCTCCATTACCTATTTTTTCAAGAATAAGATCAACGGCTATTCGGGTGCCTTTGATAAGGGGTTTGCCGCCTAACACACCGTTTTTCTGTTCAATAAGGTCATACCACATAACTCGATATTTTGTCTTAACGAAGATACGATTTTTGTACCATGTAGCGATGTCTGGTATTCAATCCCATCCCTCCAGATCGGTATGAGCAAAATCCTTCATCATCCCGGCATTTTCAGATGCGGCCATGCGATATTCGTCGGCCAGTGATTTAGGCTTTTCCATTTCTTTGAATGTAGACCGGAGCAAATCAAGGATATAAGTTTCCGCATTGGTCGTTATGCGATGAACTTTATCAGCCAGGTCATCAGGCATATGGAGTTTTAACGTGGTCATACTGCAAAATTAAGAAATAATAATTTTATATCGTTCCCAAAGTTAAGCATGGAACTTGCCCTCAGCCCGCGCACATCACCATATATGACACATACAAAACCAAAGACTTACCTCGAAAATAATTTACATCATATCCAACTTGCAGCACATGATGTAGCGAAAAGCGCACTATCATGTAAGGTTGTTTTGCCGGTTTCATTTCTCCGTTCTACCTTTGTGCCGGATTAGACACTTTTTGGCCTCCGCCGGCAAAACGATCCGCCTTCGCCGGGTTAGGAATTGCGTTAAAAATATAGTTACCGCTCTGCAGAAATCCATACAAAAGATCAGGAAAAATTTGCCAACGGCCGGCAGGAAAAAACAACTTAAAATGGGGCATTGTGGGGCATTATGGGGCATAAATGGGGCATGGTTGAGGCATGGGTGGGGCATCGCAAACAGTTGATAATCAAATGCGTTAATGTTTTTTGGGCTGATTTTGGGAAATTTTAAAAAAAAACACAACTGCCCGATACAGAATTGTAATAAAAGTAAGTATCCGCCAGTCGGGAGGGTTAACAAAAAAGGAATAACACAAACGTAGGGATACAAAATTTTGTGCCCGGATTGAAATTGGTTCAGTGATAAGATTTCTCGCCTGAAAATTGTAAGTAGGAGAATGTTGATCGATTGGACCACGCAACGTTGCAATAATATCAGATCAGTTATTGTAATCACGGTTCAGTCCATATCCCTTACTTTTAGCCAATGAAGATAACCTTCCATGGCGCAGCCCGAACAGTAACCGGCTCTAAACATCTGCTGCATATCAACCCCGGTAAAAACATACTGCTCGACTGCGGCATGTTCCAGGGCATGGGCAAAGAAACCCTTGAGCTCAATAGCAAATGGGGGTTTGAGCCGCGCGATGTTAATTACGTCATCATATCGCATGCACATATCGACCACATAGGTCTGTTGCCGAAATTGGTTAAAGACGGTTATGACGGACCTATATACTGCACACCGCAAACGGCAGAGCTGGCAAGAGTGATGCTACTCGATTCAGCGCATATACAGGAAAGCGACGTACAGCATATAAACAGGATACACGAGCGGCAGGGCCGTGAGCCCGTTGAGGCACTATACACCGAAGACGATGCCAACAATGTCTTTCCATTGCTGCGGGAAGTGCCGCTGGGCCATCCCACACGGATCGATAGCGATATTGAGCTGCTGTACAAAGACTGTGGACACATACTGGGTGCTGCTTCGGTAAACCTTAAGATCAGGGAACACGGCAAGGAAACCAGGCTCACCTTCAGCGGTGATGTTGGCCGTTATAGCGACCTCGTGCTCCGCAACCCGGAGCCATTCCCGCAGGCCGACTATATAATTATAGAGTCTACCTACGGCGATAAACTCCACGACAGGATCACCCCAGCAACCGAGCAGTTACTGAATTTTATAGTAGATACTTGTCTGAAAAAGAAAGGAAACCTTATTATCCCGTCATTTAGCCTCGGGCGCACACAGGAGCTGTTATACCTGCTCAACCGTTTGCATACCGAGCGCCGCCTCCCTCCGCTGAACTATTATGTAGATAGTCCGATGTCAATACAAACAACAGAGATCGTTAAGCATCACCCCGAATGCTTTAATGAACAAGTGAAGGCGCTGCTGAAGAAAGATGAGGATGTGTTTTCATTCCCCGGCCTGGTATATGTGGAGACTGCCGAGGAATCTAAAAAGCTCAATTCGCTGAAGACGCCGGGTGTTATAATATCGGCATCAGGGATGGCTGAGGCCGGCCGGGTGAAGCACCACATTGCTAACAATATCGGTAACAATAGAAATACGATACTGATCGTTGGCTATTGCGAGCCGCATTCACTCGGTGGGCTGTTGCGCAACGGTGCGAAGCACGTCTCCATATACGGTGAGCCGCATGACGTAATTGCTGATGTAGGCTTGATACAAAGCCTCAGTGCACATGGCGATTACAATGACCTTAGCCAGTGGCTGTCTTGCCAGGATCCGGGAGAGGTTACGAAATTATTCCTCGTGCATGGTGAATACGAAGTGCAGGTCGCATTTCGGGACAGGCTGCTGAAAAAGGGTTTCAGGGATATAGAAATACCATCCCTGCACCAGACAATAGGTATGTAGCCTTAAGCAAGCCAATGGGAGGCATCCCAGGTTGAAGTTAAGACAAATTGATCTGGATGTTGTTTCCTGTAATTATGCGTAGAGCGGGTAATGCTAAGTACCTGATGTAACTCAGATCATGATAGTCAAACAAATGATGAATATCACGGTTCAGACCTACTTCGCGTCCTCCACCAGCCTGAAACCCAGGGAGTTTGACTTGGTATTAGGCATGTAGCCTGCGCGGCGTGTTACCCCAACCTCAGCAGCGCTGCTGCTGCAAGAGCCACCGCGAACCACATGAGAGCGTCCGCCATCTGGTCCTTTCGGATTGTCGGTAGCACTCTTGCTGCCATAGCCTGTTGCATAGAAGTCACTGCACCACTCCTCTACATTTCCGCTCATGTCGAAGATGCCGAGGCTGTTAGATTTCTTACGGCCTATGGGGTGCACATGATCTTCTGAATTGCGGGAAAACCAGGCTACACCACCGGGATCGTTTTTGCCCGCATAGTACTTACCCCTTTTGTCCTTTGCAGGTATCTTTCTGTTGTCGTTGCTAACCAGGAACTCATTTACACCACCACGAGCTACAATGTTGTTATCATGATTTTTATCCCATGTCAGTTTTTCGGTTTGGCCGCCACGTGCTGCATATTCCCACTCGGCTTCTGTAGGCAGGCGGTAGTGCTTGCCGGTGCTCGCATTAAGCTTGCTTATGAACTCCTGCACTTCATCCCAGCTCACATTGGTCACCGGGCACTGCCCGCAGTCATAAGAAGAGGGGTTCTTGTCCATAATATTTTCCCATTGGTCCTGGGTCACTTCATAGGTGCCTATCGTGAAGTCTTTCATGGTCACTGTGTGCACAGGTTTCCGGTCCTCGGTCTCATCATCGCTGCCCAGGTCAAAACTACCTCCCTGCACCTTTACAGTTATGATCTGTACCGGGTCTTTTGTTTTGTTATACTTTCTTTGAGCTATTGCGGGCTGTAAGAAAAGCAGCATCAGTAAGGAGGCAAAGGTTTGTTTCATAAAGCAAATTTTATCTGGAATATGTTGTTTGTTATTTCGATTTTCTTACTTGTCCCGATAACTATCGGGATGGCTTTTGGTGTTTATTTTTTTACTTCTAAGGCTGCATTTGCACCACTTTGGTCGGCTCCAGGCTGGCATTGCGAATGGCTATGTTCTGTGCCACTCTCTTTGCCAGGTTGACGAAGGCATCCTTTGTTATCGGCTCATCGTCCATAACCGCCGGTACGCCTCTGTCTCCACCTTCACGTATGCTCTGCACTAACGGTATCTCTCCAAGGAAAGGCAGGTCAAACTGCTCTGCCATCTTCCTTGCTCCGCCCTGCCCAAATATATAATATTTATTATCGGGCAGTTCCCGCGGCGTAAAATAAGCCATATTTTCAACAATTCCGAGTATCGGCACATTGATCTGTTGTTGCTTGAACATCATAATGGCTTTGCGGGCGTCTGCCGCTGCAACTGCCTGCGGCGTGGAAACAATGACCACGCCCGTTACAGGCACTGTCTGCACCATGGTCAGGTGCACATCGCCGGTGCCGGGCGGCAGGTCTATCACCAGGTAATCAAGGTCCTGCCAGTATACTTCAGATATGAACTGCTTCAGTGCCGAACTAGCCATGGGGCCGCGCCAGATTACGGCTTGCTTTTCATCTATCAGCATACCGATCGACATTGCCTTGATGCCATAACGTTCCAGTGGCACGATCATGCCCTTGCCGTTCACTTCGGTCATCTTTGGGCGCTCATCGCGAAGGCCAAGCATAATAGGTACAGAGGGGCCATAAATATCAGCATCCAGCAGGCCTACCGCAGCGCCTTCCTGCGCCAGCCCTATCGCCAGGTTTACAGCAACGGTGGACTTACCAACGCCACCCTTGCCCGATGCAACCATAATTATATTACGCACACCCGGCAATACTGTTTTATTGTCTTTCCGGTTGTTGGTCACATTTGAGGTCATGTGCACTGTTACCACAGCTTCTTTATCTACAAGCAGCCGTATAGCGTTCACACAGGCTTTTTCGATCATTTCCTTAAGCGGGCATGCAGGAGTGGTGAGGATCACGGTGAACGATACATTTTTACCATCTATCGCAATGTCCTTTACCATGTTCAGCGTCACGAGGTCCTTGCCAAGATCTGGCTCCTGCACCTGGCTCAACGCTTCTATTACCGCTTCTTTTGTTATCATATAAACCTTTGTTAAAGTACCTTGAGTACCGCGCAAAAGTACGTTAAACCCGCTTACTTTGTAACAGTTAGTTGGCGGATACACGAGTTGATATTTAGATAAATGAGTAGCTTTGCAATACATGAAATTTAAGTTTGCGCCATATTGTATCATTTCGTTCTTCTGCCTGCTTTTTGCTTTGCGGGCCGGTGCGCAAGCCATACCTGATAACATCATTCAAATAAACGGCGTGACGATGACGGCCGACAGCCTCCGCGCGGTGCCGAATGTTACCATCCTGGTGAAGAATAAGAACAGGGGTGTTGAGTCAGAATATACAGGTGTGTTTTCGCTGGTATGCTACAAAGGGGATACGCTGCAATTCTCCTGCATCGGCTTCCGTCCCAAGGAGTTTGTCGTATCCCGCGACCTGAAGGGTGAGTATTATTCGATGATCCAACTGATGGTGCAGGATACATTTTATCTGCCCGAGACCATCATCCGCCCATTACCTACAAAAGAGCAGTTCGACTATGCATTTCAGCACTGGCGAATACCTAATGATAATTATGAGGTGGCCCGCAAGAATACCGATGCGTATGTGCTTCGCGCCATTGCCTATACACTTCCCCGGGACGGACGGGAGTCACAGGCGCGGTTAATGCAGCAGCAGGCACGCGAAGCAGTCTATTACGGCCAGCAGCAGCCGATGAATATTCTCAATCCGCTTGCATGGGGCCAGTTCTTCGAAGCCTGGAAGAGAGGCGATTTCCGCAGGGACAACAATCCTTATAACAGCAACTACTAAGGTTCCCTTTGTTTTGTGCCTGATTTTGTGAATATGTGCATAACAAAAGGAAGGCTGGCATGCGGTTAGATGTAATTTTAGTAAAAATAATAAAATGACCATCCCCAAACTGAAGATCAGTGCCTTATATTTCGTCCCTTTATTTTTCTTTTTAGTAGGTTGCAACAGTACCGGAAATGCCCAGAAGAAGCAAGCTCCTGCCGGTAAGGAGGATACTGTTGTCAAGGTTGTTGAAGTTCCGAAGCCTGTGTTAGACACTAATCTTTACAAGGCGGCAGTAATGCGGCTGGTTCGCGATTCGGCGTGTGAGAAATGGCCGGTGAAAAGTGCATTTCCTTTACCGGGTGCGTTGTTGCCATTTAACCGCATTATCGCTTATTACGGTAATTTTTACTCCACGCGCATGGGTATTCTTGGTGAGCTCCCTCCTGATCAAATGCTGAAAAAGCTGCAGGGTGAAGTAGAAAAATGGAAAGCGGCAGATTCGCTCACACCCGTGATACCGGCGATACACTACATTGCGGTTACGGCACAGGGCCAACCAGGTAAAGCCGGTAAGTATACTCTCAGAATGCCATTTGCCCAGATAGACAAAGCGCTGGATATCGCGAAGCAGATTAATGCAGTTGTGTTTCTGGATATACAGGTAGGGCAGAGCACCCTGCAGGACGAAATACCATTGCTCGAGAAATACCTGAAAATGCCGAATGTTCATCTCGCCATCGATCCCGAATTCTCTATGAAGACCGGGAAGGTACCCGGGTCTATAATTGGCACCTTCGATGCAGCGGATATCAATTACGCATCGAATTATCTGATCAAACTCATAAAAGAGAACAACCTGCCGCCCAAGATATTGTGCGTACACCGCTTTACCTATGGTATGGTTACGAACTACAAGCAAATAGCGCTACACCCGGAGATCCAGATCGTAATGGATATGGATGGCTGGGGATTCCCGGCAAAGAAAGTAACTACTTACAGGCAGACCGTGTTCAGTGAGCCGGTGCAGTTTGCCGGATTCAAGTTATTCTATAAGAACGACCTGAAAACGCCACCATGGAATAAGGCGCCAATGCAACCTGCAGATGTACTAAAGCTGTATCCAAAGCCTATATACATACAATACCAGTAGATCACTGCTTGGGGATATCTGGCGGTAGTGGCGGCATAGGGTCTTTTTTAGGCGTTACTTCCGGTGGCGATGGTGGAAGCGGCTGCTGAGGCTGGGCCGGGGTTATTTCCGGCGGGCGTTGAATTGGCGGTACTTCCTTTGGTATTATCGGATTTTCCATTGTCTGTATTTAAGATACTTTACAGCTAAAAATATAGTGCCAGTAAAGAGTTTCATACTTGCAGCTATTGTAATTGTTATATTTACAGCATGTATCTGATATTCAGGAGCCGTAAGTTGGTGTTGGCGATACTCGGTTTTTCGTTCGTTCTTTGCTCCTGTCATTCAAAGCAGGCTGCCGACCTCATACTTCATCATGGCAGAGTTTATACGGTAGACAGTGCTTTCGGCACCGTTGAAGCATTTGCTGTAAAGGATGGCAAAATAGTAGCAACAGGTAAGAACGAAGATATTCTTAATGCCTGGACAGCGGATAGCATGGTAGATGCTAAAGGCAAGAGTGTATATCCGGGGTTCATTGATGCGCATGCGCATTTTGTAGGTTATGGCCGCTCACTGTTCGAAGTGAATTTGTACGATTGTAACAATTGGGACGAAGTGGTGGGGCGTGTGAAGAAATTTGCTGATGAGCATAAAGACCTCTACTGGATACGTGGCCGCGGCTGGGACCAGAATAAATTTCCCGGCAAGCAGTATCCAAACAATAACGAGCTCAATAAGTTGTTTCATGGTAAGCATGTGGTGTTGCTGGAGCGGGTGGACGGGCATGCCGCAATAGCAAGCGAAGATGCGCTGAACCTGGCTGATATCCATCCATCACAGAAAATCGAAGGCGGCGAGATAGAAACAAAGAACGGCAAACTAACAGGCCTGCTTATAGACAATGCAGTGGACCTCGTAAGCCGGAAGGTTCCTAATCCCACGAAGGCCGATTATGAGAAGTGGCTGGGCGCTGCGCAGAAAAATTGTTTTGCGCAAGGCCTGACAACGATCACCGACTGCGGACTAATGTACTACGATATTGCAATGATAGACACACTGCAGCGCGAAGACAAACTGCAAATGCGTATGTACGTAATGCTTAGCGATGATACGGCTAATTTTAGCCGGTATCTTGCAAAAGGGCCATACAAAACCGACAAGCTTTTTGTAAAAGGGGTGAAAGCTTATGCCGATGGTGCATTGGGCAGCAGGGGCGCCTGCCTGCTGGCACCCTATGATGATCAAATGGGTTGGCAGGGGTTCCTGCTAAACAAACCAGCGCATTATGACTCGCTAGCTAAAATGCTTGTCAATACAGATTTTCAGCTTTGCACGCATGCCATAGGCGATAGTGGCAACAGAATGATACTGCAGGTATACAACAAATACCTGCAGGGCAGGAATGATAAGCGCTGGCGTATAGAGCATGCCCAGGTTGTGAATGAAAAGGACTTCGACCTGTTTGGTAAGACATCGGTGATCCCATCTGTGCAGCCCACTCATGCCACCTCAGATATGTATTGGGCAAAGGATCGTATTGGCGAAGAAAGGCTGAAGGGCGGTTACGCTTATAAACAACTCCTGCAGCAAAATGGGTGGATGCCACTGGGCACGGACTTTCCGGTAGAAGATATTTCTCCCTTCAAAACATTCTACGCCGCAGTAGTGCGGAAAGATGCAAAAGACTTTCCTGCGGGAGGTTTTCAGATAGAGAATAACTTGACAAGAGAACAAGCGATAAGGGGTATGACCACATGGGCTGCAAAAGCTGATTTTTTAGAAAAGGAATTAGGGAGTATAGAATTGGGTAAGAAAGCCGATTTTGTTATTCTTGATAAAGATCTGATGGTTGCGCAGGAAGGGGAGTTGTTGGGGGTGAAAGTTGAGGGGACTTATAGTGGAGGGAAGAAGGTTTATTAAATTGAAAATCGTCTTATCTTTGATAGAGCAAAAAATCATGTAATGACGGCGACCCCAGTGAAAATTGATAATAAGAAATACCGGATAATTTCCGAGGAAGATTATTTGACTTTGATCAGGGATATTAATGATCTGAAAAAAGTTTTCAAGCGCCGGTCAGAAGCAGGAATGGAGGCCCATGCTTTTTTTGAAACTATTGCGAAGAAAAAGGCAAAGTCTGCGCTGTGAGGTATACCATAATTATTAAGAAAACAGCGCAAAAGCAGATACAAAAGCTTCCCAAAATCTATTTCGACAAAGTAAGAAAAACAATCCTTTCTCTCGAAAACGTTCCGCGGCCTCATGGGTGTTTGAAACTTACGGGTTCTGAAAATGTTTACCGTGTAAAAGTAGGCCCGTACAGAATAGTCTATTCGATTGAAGATAAGATGCTGACTATATTCATTTTCGATGTAGACGACAGAAAAGATGTTTATAGATAGCATTGGTAACGAATAAAGTCACGCGTGCTCTATAGAAATCCATGAGATACTTTATTTTTTTCTATTTACTCATACCCCTTGCAAATTGTTTAGCACAAGGTAGCTCGCAGGGTGCATCTTCATTTACTCAACGAGAGAACATAATTTTTGAAGATGATTTTAGTAACGATTCACTAGGCCATTTTCCGCATAAATGGAAGATGAGCAGGAAATACGCTGTTGGCGTAAACGTTAAAACTCATGCAATCGTCAGGCAAGATGGCGTAGATGAAGTGTTAAGTACCGATGGCCTGACATGGGTTAAACCGACATTTCCGGGAATGCTTTCTGACAGCTTCTCCGTTGAATGTGACTTTATGGTTAAACACAAGGATGACTGGATCGGCATCGGGTTTCGCTTAGATAAGAATGGCTTAGATAGTGATATTAACAAGCAGTTTTTGTTTTATTACGAAGACCAACAAGTTCATATTCTAGGTTGCAGGACAAATTTAATTGAAGAGGAGAACAGTTATGAAAGCTTTGCTGCGCCGCCGGTTGTATTTTCCTATGGCAATTGGTATCATTTAGGTTTTTCATATAACCATCGTCATATCTCATGCTATCTTGACAGCACGCGGATTTTAGACATTCCAGACTGTGGTTTTCGGCCGTTTGGCCTTTCTATTGGACTGAGAGATTCTGCGATCTGTAAACACATTGTAGTTGCGGATGGCAAGCCGCTCGATTTTACAAGGTTGATAACGGAAAAGAAATTTGTCACTCATTCTATACTATTTGAGTTCAATAAAGCCGTGATCAGCGCAGACAGTGGTCCATTTCTGGCTCAGCTTGCAAAATGGCTGTTAAAGAATCCCGGTATCAGCATCGAAATTGATGGCCATACAGACAGTGTTGGCGGCGCTGTTTCAAATCTGAATTTATCCATTAAGCGTGCTGAAGAAGTAAAAAATCAATTGGTGGCTAAAGGCGTCCAGGATGCGAGACTAACAACGAAAGGGCTGGGTTCAACGACGCCCTTAAAATCAAATCAAACGGAACAAGGCAGATCCGAAAACCGGCGGGTCGAGTTTATTTTATTAGAGAATCATTGATCAAGTTACGTAATACTATCATAGACATTTCCGAATCAATTGCGAAGCACAATACTTGTTTATCCTTACTTAAAATGATCTTTATGCAACTCAAAAAATCTCTGATCCTGCTATTACTTGCTGTAGTAATGCATGTTGGCAATCACGCACAGGCACAAACAAAAACGATAATAAAAAACGTCTCAGTAGAGGGGATCACTGAGTATCAATTCCCAAACGGGCTGAAGGTACTGCTATTACCGGATCCATCAAAACCAACTATCACAGTTTCTATTACCTACCTGGTTGGCTCGCGTATGGAGGGCTACGGGGAGACAGGTATGGCGCATATATTGGAGCATATGATGTTCAAAGGTTCAAAGAAGCATCCTAAAATACCGGCGGAACTTACGGCACATGGTGCAACCCCAAACGGAACCACATCCGATGACCGTACAAACTATTATGAAACGTTCTCCGCAACTGATGAAAACCTGAATTGGGCACTGAGCCTGGAGGCGGACAGGATGGTGAATTCGTTTATTGCGGACGCTGATCTGAAAAGTGAATTCTCGGTTGTCAGAAATGAATTTGAAATGCACGAAAATAGCCCATCGAGGGTACTCTTTGAGCGCGTAATTTCTACTGCATACCTTTGGCATAATTATGGAAAAGCGCCTATTGGCTCAAAAGAAGACATTGAAAAAGTACCGATCAATAATCTGCAAACCTTCTATAGAAAATATTATCAGCCAGATAACGCGGTACTCTTTGTAGGGGGTAAAATTGATGAAAAAAAGGCTTTACAACTTGTTGAGAAGTATTTTGCGGGTATTCCTAGGCCTGCAAGGCATCTTGACCCCACTTATACGGTGGAACCGGCTCAAGATGGCGAACGCAGTGTAATCTTGAACCGCGTGGGAGATGTGCAGGGCATTGCATGCGCTTATCATATTGTCGCGGGTTCTGATCACGACTACCCAGCTTTTAAAATACTCAACGAGGTGCTTACCAACCAGCCCAGTGGCCGCCTGTACCAGGAGTTGGTAAAATCAGGAAAAGCGTCTGCCCTGTGGAGTTTTTGCATGGCGATGAAAGACCCGGGATACCTGTTCATCTATGCTGACGTGCTCAAAGACAACCCGCTGGATAAGGCCATGAATGCAATGCTGAATACTATTAATGAACTTATTACAAAACCTGTTACCGAAGAAGAGGTAGCCACAGCAAAAAGTAAATTATTGAAGGACTTTGAAGAGTTCTATCGCAATACTGAAGACTTTGGACCCTGGATCCTTAGCAATTGTATCGGACAGGGAGACTGGCGGCTGGCCTTCCTTTACCGTGACAATCTGAAAAATGTGACTGCAGCGGATGTAAACCGTATCATTAGGAAATACTTGATTACGTCGAATCGTACAACCGGTGAATTTATACCCACAGCGGACCCAATACGGGCAATGCCTCCGCCAGCGCCTGATGTAAACTCGCTGGTAAAAAATTACAAAGGCCAGGAAGCATTGGCAAAGGCCGAAGCGTTTGACCCATCTCCTGCTAATATTGAAAAACGTACAAAAAGAGGTATGATTTCAGGCGGGGCAAAATATGCGTTCCTCGTAAAGACTAACCGGGCCAATACCGTGGATGCCACGATAAGATTGCGCCTCGGCAATGAAAAAGACCTTGAAAATAAAGCTATGGTTGCCTCCCTTACCGCGGATATGCTGAAGAGGGGTACAAAGAACAAGACAATGGCCCAGATAAATGAGGCATTGGATAAACTATCATCAAGTGTGTACGTATGGGGAACCCAACAAATTGTAGGTATCAATATTAAGTCAACAAGACAAAACCTGTCGCAGGCCCTTGATATTGTATACGAAATTCCGCGGGAGCCTTCATTCCCCGAGGAGGAGCTTAACACGCTGAAAAATGAGAATACGAGTTCCCTGGAACAACAGCGATCCGATCCGGAAAGTATTGCATCAAGGGAAGGCAACCGTATTTTGAACCCGAAATCCAAAGGAAATATTGCCTACCAAATGACTGTTGATGAGGAAGAGGATGCACTGAAGAACACATCCCGTAAAGATGTGCGCAACTTTTACAACGATTTTTATAATGGCAGCAATGCCACAGCGGCATTTGTAGGTGATTTTGACGATGCCGTTGCAAAAAATAAACTCGAAAAAATACTAGGTAACTGGACCTCGGCTAAAGCCTTCGTTCGTGTGCCCGAACCATATATGGATGTTGCGGCACAGAATAAAGAAATAAAAACACCGGATAAGAAAAATGCCATGATGATGTGCGGAATGAACCTACAGATGAAAGACGACAATCCTGATTTCCCGATGATGAATATGGCAAATTTCATATTTGGCGGTGGGTTCCTTAACTCAAGGCTTGCAACGCGCCTCAGGCAGAAGGAAGGTATCAGCTATAGTGTCAGCTCATGGCTTGTAGTAGGATCACTGTATGACGCCGGAAGTTTCGGTTCCTCCGCAATATTCAATCCTGACAATAAAACAAAGGTTGAAAAAGCGTGGAACGAAGAATTAGAAACGCTAATAAAAAAGGGCATCAATAACGAGGAACTAAAGGCGGCAAAATCGGCCTATGGGCAATACCGGGAAAACGCCCGAACTGTTGATGGCGAACTGGCAGAGACACTAGGCTGGTACTTATCTCTCAACAGAACCATGTACTGGGATAAAGACATCGATGACAAGCTGCAAAAGCTAACAGTGTCCCAGGTCAATTCCGCGATAAAGAAGTATCTTTCAAAAGAGAAGATCACATTTGTTAAGGCCGGTGATTTTAAATAATAGTAGGCTTGATATGCCTTGGTGCTAGTGCAGGCTAGCACTATTTAATGTAAATTACGGTAGCCATGAGATACTTAATCTTTTTCTATTTACTTATGAACGGTGCATATTGTTTTGCACAGGGTAGTTCAAATGGTGCATCTTCAGGAAGGGGTTTTATCCGACCGGAGAACATAATTTTCGAAGACAATTTTAGCCGAGATTCGTTGGGCCATTTTCCGAACAAATGGAAGAGCAGAAAATGCTTTGTTGACACATGCAAAAAGACCCACGCGATCGTGCGGCAAGAGGGAGCAGACAAAGTGTTAGGCGCAAACTATTATACCTATATTAAACCTATGCTCCGGGAGGCGCTTACTGACAGCTTCACCATTGAATACGACATAATGTTCAAAGCCCAACCATGGCTTAAGATCGCGTTTTGCTTAAACAGGAAAGCCTCAAGTGATGAAATTAAGCGGGAGTTTCTTTTTTATAACGATGACCAACGCTTTATTGTCGACAATATCACGAGGACAGGTCGATTCGTAGAAACATTCGGTCATCTATTTGAAGATAACGTTCATGATCATGTCGACGTACCGCCGATCGTGGTTTCCCATAACAGGTGGTATCACTTGGGTTTTTCATATAGTCATCGTCATATATCCTGCTATCTCGATAGTACCCGGATCTGTGATATTCCTGACTGCGGTTTTCAACCGTTTGGTCTTTTCATCGGGCTGAGCGACTCTGCAATTTGTAAGCACGTTGTGATCGCCAATGGTAAACTACCCGATTTTGACAAGCTAATTACCGAGAAGAAATTTATTACGCATGCTATTCTGTTTGAATCCAATAAGGCTGTGATCGGTGAAGATAGCGAGCCGTTCCTGGCACAGTTTGCAAAATGGCTGCAAAAGAATCCCGGCATCCGCATTGAAATAGATGGTCACACAGACAGCGTGGGCAGCGCAGCTTCAAATCTGAATTTATCCTCAAGGCGGGCCGATGCGGTAAAGACACAACTAGTGGCCATGGGCGTTCCCGCAGCGATACTAACCACAAAAGGGCTGGGCTCAACCATGCCCTTAAAATCCAATCAAGCAGAACAAGGGCGAGCCGATAACAGGCGGGTCGAATTTGTTTTGTTAGAGAAATAGTATCATAGTCTGCAGAGACGCCTTCTCAACAACGTTAGTCAACAAGTTGCTTCCAGTTTCTGTTAAATTCGACGTAAAAGCCTCTTTTGAACAATTCATTATAGAATTCATCCAGTTCGGTGCCTTTATCCACTATCCAGGGAGGATCCATGAGTACCCCTCCTGTTTCATAGTTATCCTGTTTTGGGAAAAATGCAATAAATGGAAGTTCCGGCCGCCTCATGTTCGGCCTGCCCAGCTCATCACCGTGTTGCACCAGATTGCCGGTAGGGTAGTTTGCTGCGTTATTTATGCCCCTTATCACCGCGTTCACAAAGGATGTAGAGTTGTCAAAAGCAGACTTTATTTTTTTTCCCAGGTTGGCTTTTCTATGCTGTTGTATTTTGCCGGTCCGGGCGAAGCGTTTATGGCTGCGCGGGTCGTCTGCCCTGACTTCATTTCTGGCAAAAACGCCCCACAGATCGAGATCTCCTGTCAATGCAGCCAGGTGGTTTCCCGTCACTGGTCCCGGGTTAGTAAATGCGCATACCTTAGAGGTGCCGTATCGGTCATGCACAGATATATCATACATGCCGGGATGGCCGCTGATCCCTGCTACAGTAAAAGTGTATTGTATGCCGGCCTTACTTGCGCGTATTTTTATTTCATTGTTAAGTTCCACCCAATCATACATTCCCCATTCCTGCCGGTTTTCTCGTAGTTGATCAACCCGCTGCCTGCTTATCTTGATCGGAACGGGCGGCCCTGCCAGTATTCTTTGATTTTTTACTTCGGCCCGTTGCTCCCTGATGTCTGCGAGGCTGTTACTTTTTTTGGTAAACCGTGCATCGGCACACACAAATCCCGCCATCGGTCCCCAGTCACACGATTTGGAGTGAACAGCAATGCTTTTTGTGGCATAGCCGGCTTCCAGCAGCCCGGTAACGGATTTCCCCACATAGCGGCAGGCAATAACGCAGTCATTCATGTTAGCAGCCGTTTGAACAGCCTGCATGTACGCACGTGGTATTCCCGATTTCAGTTCAGCGTCCCCAAAACTTTTGTAAGCCATAAAAATTCCTTCGTTTTTTTGTTGAAATAAATGTGAACTATCGCTAAGTTATAATTATCTATTCATTATTGCAATTTGCACTACCGAAATATTTTTTCCTTCCTTAGGGTATTGCGGACACTGGGTTTTCCCGTTCGGCTGTTTAACGTAGGACGCACTTTTGGTGATTTATGTAGAAATGGTTGTCCAAAACCGGGTAAACTATTATATCTTGCTATACGTACTACGCCAGGGATGCCGCAGTTAATAAATCAGTCAGATTGGTTAGCAGATATTGAACTATGAACGAAAAAATGAATAATGATCAGAAATTTAATATACGGCTGAGCATTCCCGGTTGGGTGCTGATGGGTATTATTTTACCGCCGCTCCTTATCGTTACTCCGGCAATCATCGCATTTACACTTTGTGGCCCAGCCCTGCCGGATTGGGGTATTTACGGCGTCATAGTCGTATGTCTCATTGGCGGAATTATCATGACGAAGTATGTAGTAAATGTGTTGCTTGCAGCAAAAGCGGTTCTGACGGTTAATGAAGACGGCTTTCATGTGGCTTTTGCTCAAAAGAATTTTTATACTCCGGCTTCCTTTTCAATAAAAACAAGCGACATTACCAACTTTGCATATGACGGACAGGGCGGGCGGTATTACATGACTTTTGATACGGTTGCAAAACCTGCAAAGTTTCAGATCATGCACGGAAGTTATCAACCACGGGACATGGCTGCGTTTAAGGAGTTATTCGGGATCATATCAGCTATGGTGGAAGAAAGCAATAATCTGCGCAACGTAGAGGGGACAGCGATCACCGCCAAAACTATGTATGAAAAGCCCTGGGCGAAGATACTGGCCTTGACCGTGCTGCTTGCGCTTATCGTTCTTCCTGTACTAAGCTATTTCAAAGTAGGGTATAGCAATCCGCCATGGTGGCGTTTTGCGGGTATGTTCATCATTGCACTTCCTTTCCTTGGCGGGGTGCTTTTCCGTAATTCTAAAAAGAAGGAATAGTTACCGGAGCGGCAATGACTGACATTGCAGCTCAATTCCTGGTTACATAATCCGAATAAGCAGATTGCAATTTATCCTGTGACAGAGATTTGGTAATATAACCCGTAACTAATTCGCTGCTGCCTGCACGGTCAATGTCCTGCGGATCAACGGAGGAAGACAGCATAAATATTTTCACCTTCTTCTTAAGGTGGTCCGGGAAGTTTTGGAATTTATCCAATACATCCCAGCCAGTCATAGATGGCATGTTAATGTCAAGAAAAAGAATTGCTTTCGCAGCATCGTCGGCTGTGTATTTGATCTGAATATGTTCCAGCCCCTTGCCGGGATCAGTAAAGGTTTTCACTGTAGATCCGCTCAGTGTGAGCTGGATCATCCTGTTGCAGATCATATTATTTATGGGGTCATCATCGATAACCAAAAAATCGGGAAGTATTTCCTGTTCCATTTTGTTTTATTTAATTAAGCTCAAATTCTATCCTGAATTCTGTCCCCTTATTCACTTCGCTAACAATACTGATCTTACCCCCCCATCGATTCCACTTGCGTTTTTACCATAAATAATCCCATTCCTTTTCCTTCAACATGATTGTGAAATCGTTTGTACAAGCCAAATACCTGGTCGCCTCTTGTACCAAGGTCTATCCCTAGTCCATTATCTTTAAAGTGCAGCAGTATCTTGTCGTTTAGCCGCCTGCTTGTGATCTCAATAACCGGTTGCACATCGGGGCGCCTGTATTTTACACTGTTTGTGATCAGGTTCAGGAAGATGCTGTACAGGTAGCTTTTTAGTGTAGGTATTTCATCCGCTTTCGAGAAGTCGCTTATTATCAGTACCTCATTACTTTCTATAATGTCATTAAGGCTAAGTTGAATATCCTTTAGCAGCACAGAAAATTTCACGGTTTCTCTTTCCTTGTTTTCCTTGTTTTTTAATTGCAGGATGTAGTTAAGATCCATGATCACACTGTCCAGCTTTTTTACCGACATGCTCAGGTCTTGCATGAAGTTTTTTTCATCGTATTTGTCAATGCCCGGCATCTGCAGTAGTTCGGTTACTCCGCTGATGTTGGCTACAGGAGCACGCAGGTTGTGTGAAATAATGTATGAGAATTGTTCCAGGTCCTTATTGCGCTGTACAATATCGGCGAGCAGCTTGGTGCGTTCTGCTTCTGCCAGTACCAGCTCTGCAGCTCTTTTTTCTTTCTCCTGATTTTGGAAAACAAGTTCTTTATTGGCAATGATCAGTTCTGCGGCGCGTTTCTCTTTTTCCTCATTTTGAAAGACAAGTTTTTGGTATGCAGCGATCAGCTCTGTCGCCCTTTTTTCCTTTTCTTCGTTCTGAAATGCAAGCTCAATATTTGCAAGGATCAATTCAGAGGCTCTCTTTTCTTTTTCTCCATTCTGAAAGATCAATTCTTTATTTGCTATTATCAGCTCTGCTGCCCGTTTCCCTTTCTCCTCGTTTTGAAAGAGCAGTTCTTTGTTGGCTAAAAATAGTTCGAATGCTCTTTTTTCTTTTTCTTCATTCTGGAATGCAAGTTCTGTGTTTGCAATGATCAGCTCTGCCGCCATTTTTTCTTTGTCCCTGTATTGAAAGGCCAGTTCTTCGTTAGCAATGATTAATTCGGCAGCCCGTTTCCTCCTCTCCTCGCTCTGAAATGCGAGTTCAATGTTTGCCATTATCAGCGGATCTGGCGTGGGTATGTTATTTCCGGCTTGCTTTGACATTGAAGATCATTTAGTATTCATTGATGGATAAGGAACAAACCATCGGGACTTGTTTCTTCGTCTTCTGTAGTTCTTTGATAATGCCTCTTTTTGATTTATATGTTAAAAGATATGTGAAAATCATGCCTTTATATGCATTCTTCTGCTATTGTGGGTAGACACACATTATGTTGGTGTCTACATCAGGTAATCCCTAAAGTGAGAAGAAATGAAAAGAAGAATGCCCCGGATGAGCCGGGGCATTCAGTCAATCAGGGGCATTGCATATTATTCGGTAACGGTGATCTTCGTTACGGGGTATGTATGGTTTTTGTTGCCTAGCTGCACGGTGAGCATTGATTGCTTCCCGATGTTTGCCGGCAGGGAGATGCGAATGAAATTTGCACCGGTAGAAGCAGCAACCGGTTGCGTATAAACGATACGGCCGGTAACGTCTGTTACAGTAAGCGTAAGCGCTTCATCCTTTTCGCTTATAAATTCATACTGAAAGGTGCCATTATTAGGATTAGGGTAGAGGAGCGGCCTGGCCTGTGTTACTGCCTCGTTGATGATCGCGATCTTTGCCCCGATAGTTTTCGAGCCGCAGCTATTGGCAACAGTATAGGCAATATTCACAACTCCATTTGAAATAGCCGTAACATTACCCGCCTGGTCGATAGTGGCGATATCTGTGTTGCCGCTCGTCCATACGCCATTGGCATCGCCGTTCGAGATAGCCAGCGAAATGCTATGGCCATCAGATGTGCTGGTAGTGCCAGTGATCACACCTGCGTTAGGTTGTGCTACTACATTAACATTTATAGTTGTGGATGCAGCGGTCACACCGTCAGTCATCACCACTGTGAATGAATCTGTTCCGGTGTAACCGGCTTCAGGTGTGTAAGTCAAACCTGATGGAGTAGTGAAGCCGTTCCTTGAAGTAGCAAAGGCATTGAAGCCACTGAGGCTGCCATGATGTGGCTGTATGCTTACAGACCATGTTTCGTGCATGCCGCTTATTACATCCGGTATAGACAAGAGATCGCTGATCGAAGTTGTGCTGTTCTGGCAAACGGTGAGGTCCTGCGTTGTGCCGGCGGCGTAGTGGCGCGCAGCAGGCAGCGAACTGTCGGTAGCGCCAATGGCACGGATAACGTTGTTCCCGTAATCAGCGATATAGATGTTCCCAAGACCATCAATAGCGAGGCTTGCGGGCAGGTATAACTGTGATGCATCTTTTGCGCCGCCATCGCCATCATAGCCACGTGCATTGCTGCCGGCGAAGGTGGTGATATTGCCATCGGTTGAAAGCAATCTTACCGAATTGTTCTGCCAGTCGCAGATGTAAAGATTTCCGCAAGCGTCAAACGTGATGCCGTGAGGTATCCATAAAGCGGCTGCAGTTGCAGGGCCGCCGTCGCCTGAGTAAGCAGCAGCGCCATTGCCTGCTATGGTCGTAATGTTACCATCGGTAGTTACTTTACGCACACGGTTGTTCCAGGCATCAGCTATGTATACATTTCCCGAGCAATCAGCCAGAACACAGGTCGGCAAATTGAGCTGGGAACTGGTCGCCGCAATACCGTCTCCGTTATATCCACCGGCATAGGTACCGGCAAAGCAATGGATGTTGCCGTCGGCGTCTATCTTGCGAACTGTTTCACTGCCCATATCAGCAATGTACATGTTGCCGCTGCAATCCAATGCTACCGATGCCGGGTAGGTGAGGTTGGCTGCAGTGGCAGGACCTTCATTGTTGTAGCCATAACCATTGTAACCACCATGGTTGCCTGTGCCTGCAACGGTAGTGATGTTACCATCCACATCTATCTTACGTATACGCTCGTTGAATTTATCGGCGATGTAGATATTGCCACTGCCATCGAGGGTGACGCCCATTGGCCCGTTAAGCTGCGCCGCTGTTGCCGGCATATTATCGCCATTGTAGCCTGCTGCGCCCGTGCCTGCGATTGTAGTTATGATACCTGCGTGCGAAACTCTGCGGACCGCATTGTTGAAATAGTCTGCAATGTATACATTGCCCGAGTCATCTGCAGCTACACCAAACGGACTACCCGTGGTAGCCGCTGATGCTGCACCGCCATCGCCTGAATAGCCACTGACATGGCTGCCTGCAAATGTGGAAATGATATTACCTGTGGCGCAGCTGGTTTGTGCCTGCGCTAAAAATGGTATAGCCGCGATCAATGTGCCGGAAACGATTTTGTAAAATGTCTTCATGAGTATTTTTGGTTTGGGAGGGTAAATGTATTTCATTTGCTTGAAAAAATATATATTTACCTATGCGTTAACGCGTCGTTAGGAAACGTAATCAAAGGTGTAATAAATGCAATTGAATGTTACTTTTGGCCTGTAATGAAAAACGATCTTTTCCGTAAGAAAACGCTGCAGCACATAAATAAGGAAGTAGCCGATGGCCTCATTGACGGGCATGCCCACAATATGACCAAAGAGCTTAACGTGCGGGATCTTACATTCATGGGTATAGCTGCTATTGTAGGTGCGGGCATCTTCTCTACGATAGGCAAGGCCAGTTTCGATGGTGGACCGGGAATTATACTGTTGTTCCTGTTTGTGTCGGTGGCTTGCGGGTTCTCTGCTATCTGCTATGCCGAATTTGCAAGTATGGTGCCGGTATCGGGCAGTGCATACACTTATTCCTATGTTGCATTTGGTGAGGTCATCGCGTGGATCATAGGCTGGGACCTGCTGATGGAATATGCAATAGGCAATATAGCCGTGGCAATATCATGGAGCGATTATTTCACGTCACTGATAAACAGTATACAGATCGGTAATTTCCGAATGCACATACCGGAGTACCTGGCGACAGATTACTGGACGGCCAAAGACGGACTTAGTGATGCCGCGAAGCTCGCATGGGCAAATGCTCCAGTATTCGGCTCTGTTCGATTCATTTGCAACGTCCCGGCGTTCATGATAACAGCCCTTATCACTTGGATCATCTACATAGGCATCAAGGAGTCCAGGCGCAGCACGAATGCAATGGTGATACTGAAGATTTCCATCATATTACTGGTAATGATAGCCGGTTGTTTTTTTGTGAACACAGACAATTGGACACCCTTCCTGCCTAATGGCCTGGGCGGTGTGCTTGCAGGCACTTCGGCAGTGTTCTTTTCTTACATCGGGTTCGATGCCATATCCACAACAGCAGAGGAATGTAAAAACCCCCAGCGCGACTTGCCCAAAGCGATGTTTAATTCACTCATCATTTGTACAGTCGTATACATACTGATAGCGCTTGTGCTCACGGGCATGAC
>CANJQU010000053.1 GCA_947476485.1 Chitinophagaceae bacterium | reverse complement strand
CCTGTCACTAGTCCGCTAGTGCCGATAGTAGCAGCCAAAGTATTACTACTGCTCCATGTGCCGCCGGCGGCACATGGAGCAGTAGTAATACTTTGGCTGCTACTATCGGCACTAGCGGACTAGTGACAGGTATTGCAGCAGGCACTTCCGTGATATCCTATGTGTTGTCCACCGGGTGCTCTGCGAGTTTGGTTGTTACTGTTAATGCATCGCCGTCGGCCATCTCAGGAGTTCCTGCAGCATGTGTAGGACTTACCACCGGTCTTTCTGATGTCGGTGGAGGAACCTGGCTCTCAGGTACAGCGGGTATTGCAATCATTGGTACAGATGGCACCGTGACGGGGATTGCACCGGGCACAGCAGTTATTACCTATACTTTGCCAACGGGCTGCGTCACCACGCGCATAGTAACGATCAATGCCGTGCCTGCTACAATCAATGGCACACTTGCGGTATGTGCAGGCTCGGCAACTACACTGACGAATGCAGTAACCGGTGGTACGTGGAGCAGCAGCAATGCATCCATTGCCACAACCGGGCTTACGTCGGGTATTGTTACAGGAGTTTCTGGCGGCACCGCTACCATTACTTATACCGCAGGAGCAGGTTGTTTTGCTATTGCCACATTAACGGTTAATCCGATATTGCCGATAACCGGCGCACTTAGTACATGTACTGGTTCTTCTACAACTTTGTATGATGGTTCTCCCGGCGGTACCTGGAGTAGCAGCAATCCAACGATCGCGGGTATCGGATCTTCAAGTGGGATAGTTACCGGCAATGCGCTCGGTACCGTGACTATTTCTTATGCGATATCGACTGGTTGTGTTCGCACAGCTACGCTTACGGTGGGCTCTATACCTGGTTCTATTTCTGGTGTTACCCTGCTGTGTGCTGGCACAACCACAACTTTGAGTAATACAGTTTCCGGCGGAACGTGGAGTACGAGCAATCTCGGTATTGCGACGGCAATTGCTGCAACGGGTGTTATAACCGGTATTGCAGCCGGTACTGCTAATGTAACGTATACACAGGGCACAGGGTGCATTGCCGTTACTACCATAACAGTCAATGCGACGCCATCAGCCATTGGCGGAGCCACCGCGGTATGCGTGAGTTCAAGCATTACACTCAGTGATTTTGTTTCAGGCGGCATCTGGACAAGTAACAACGGCAATGCATCCATAGGTTCCACGACAGGTATTGTAACTGGTATTGCCGCCGGCCTGAGCACAATCACGTATGCACTTGCAGGTACGGGTTGTTACAAAACGTATTATATAGCGATCAACCCGGTGCCCGCGCCAATCTCGGGTGCTGCTACCGTTTGCGTGGGAGCTGTAGGTTTTGAAAGTGACGCGACGCCAGGCGGTATATCGTGGTCCAGCAGTAACACTTCTGTTGCAACAATAACCAATTCAGGAGCGATCACAGGCCTTGCCGATGGAACAACGACTATTACTTACACAATTGCGACAGGTTGTATTGCAACATCTGTTGTGACGGTGAATTCATTCGCGCCTGCGATAACCGGAAATGTTCCTGTATGTGCAGGGGCGTCAATTACATTAAGCGATGCATTAGCAGGAGGCTCATGGGTTAGTAATAATCCGGCTATCGCGACGATTGGATCCGGAACCGGCATTGTAACCGGGGTTGCGGGGGGGACTGTGCTTGTCAATTATGTGATAAACGGAGGCTGCGCTATAAATACGGTGGTAACGGTTAACGCTATACTTCCGATCACCGGTACACCATCAGCCTGTGTAGGGTCATCGGTAATCCTGGCCGATGGTACTTATGGAGGTGTCTGGACAAGTAGCAATACAGGTATCGCAACTGTTGGTTCTTCCTCGGGTGTTGTATCGGGTGTTTCGTCCGGCTCCGCAGTCATCTCCTATTCCACTACTTCTGGTTGCTCAAGGACAGTAACGGTGAATATCAGCCCGATGACGGTTATTGCTGGTTCCCCCACGGTCTGTGTAGGGGTCTCTACAGCGCTAACTAATGCTACTGCCGGCGGTATATGGAGCAGCAATGCGCCATTTGTGGCTTCTGTTGGCGCGACCGGGATTGTCATGGGTGAAGCTGCGGGCATCGCAAATATTACGTATTCAGTCTCCGGTTGTGATGAGGTGCAAACAGTTACAGTTAATGCCGCACCATCGGGTATCGGTGGCACAACTTCCGTGTGTGCCGGTGCAAGCGTTACGCTAAGTAATTTTGTTGCTGGTGGCACGTGGAGCAGCGGCAGCATCAACGTTGCCGTTGGTTCGGCAACCGGGGTAGTTAATGGTGTAACCGCCGGTACGGCTACGGTTACTTACATGATTACAGCAACGGGTTGCTTCAAGACATACTCTATGATTGTTAACCCTGTGCCGGCTACGGTTGCAGGTGCCACCGCAGTATGTGCCGGTTCAGTAACGTTTGTATCAGACGCCACGCCAGGTGGCATCTCCTGGAGCAGCAGTAACATTTCTGTAGCCACAGTAGTCAATTCCGGAGCTGTAACCGGTGTGGCTGCTGGCACAACGAGGCTCACCTATACCATATATACAGGTTGTTTTGCGACCGCAGTCTTTACGGTAAATGCGGTGCCTCTGGTTGCTGCAATATCGGGTGCTGATCATGTAAGCAGCGGCAGCACAATTACGCTTTCGGATGTTACAGCCGGCGGAGCATGGAGTAGTGCAAACAACTTAATTGCAAGCGTCGGCACAGGTACGGGAATTGTTACAGGGGTAGGGATTTTCGGAATCACCACGATCACTTATTCGGTTACGAATGCGACGGGTTGCATCGGTTATGCTACGCAATCCATGACGGTTCATACTCCTGCGCCGCCTTCCGGAAGTGGTTCGAAGGTGATATGCATAGGCTCGACAACGACCGTTGATGTAGCCGTCCCTGGTGGTGTATGGACAAGCAGCAATGATAGTGTAGTAGTCGTCAATGACGGAGTGGTAACGGGAGTTTCCACGGGCAATGCTGTAGTGAAATACACTGTAAAGGACGGTATGGAAACTACTGTTGTCAGCACTCATATACAAGTCGCATCGGCACCAGGCGGGACTGTAATTAGGGCGATTCCAGGAACCAGTATCAGCGTAGGGGAGATGCTTACATTGATGGCGGCGGTTGATGATAGCGGCCCTTCAACGTCTTACCAATGGTTTGTAAATGGAGTGCAGGTTATTGGTGCTGTGTCTGATACATTTTCCGGCAACGCCTTCTCTGACAATGATTCAGTTGTCTGTGTAGTTACCGGCATTGGCCCTTGCGGCACTTACGTGACGGAGAGCTCGATCATTATTAATGTAAGCACGTTGAACTCAAACACGAAGATTCCTAAGGTTAGCGAGATACTGCTATTGCCAAACCCGAGTAACGGTGAGTTTACCATAAAAGGAACACTTGGCATTATAAATAACCAGAGTGTGGTTATAGAGATTACAGACATGCTTGGTCAGAGTATTTACAAGCGAACAGTGCCAGCGACCGATGGCACTGTGAATGAACATGTATCTCTTCGTGGCGCATTGGCTGACGGGATGTACATGCTCAATCTGCGCAGCGGAAATGATAGTAAAACACTTCATTTCGTCATAGAGTAGTATGGCATCCATTGATGCAGGAAAGGGCCGGTGCTTCACTGGCCCTTTTTGCGCAGTACCTCTGCTTCTGCTCAGCGTCATGCGCGGACTCGGTCTCGGCTATTTTAATAGTATTGCGTTCAATTCATGATGAGATCCTCTTTTTTATACGTGAAAATATTATACTGCTTGCGGATGACTAGTATGATGCAGGCTGCAGTGACTACATTGCCGGGGTTATGGAACAACATGAGAAAATGAGCTGGATGTTGCGATCTTCCGCAATTTAGCGGTTCACTAATTTGTTCTTTTCCGATAAATTTCGTGGCTGTAGTCTGGAGTTTAGTTCATTTTTCGTGGTACTTAGATGCCAACCTTTCTCAGCTGATAAGCATTTGCCATGGAAGTGATTGCTGTCATGATTGATGGTATAGGTAAATGATATTTTTGGGGTACATGAAATTCTTCAATACCTCCAACGAATGATAACTGACCCAAAAACAGAAAATATTTTCTCGAAGTCTCTCGATGATTTTTTTATCGGCGTAGCTGAATTGGCCCGATTTTCTGTAGCTGTTTTCAAAGAGGGCGTCAAACCTCCCTATGAATTCAAAGAGGTTTTGAATCAATGTTATGAGATCGGCATCAAGTCATTTGTGCTGGTTGGTGTAACTGCATTTATACTTGGGTTGGTGTTGGTAATGCAATCTAGGCCTACAATGATAGAGTTTGGTGCAGGCTCCTATCTGCCTGCAATGTCGTCGGTTTCGATTGTTCGGGAAATTGGCCCGCTCGTAACAGCATTGATTTGCGCTGGGAAAATCGGGTCGGGAATAAGTGCGGAACTGGGTTCGATGAAAGTGACCGAGCAAATAGACGCGATGGAGGTCTCGGGTACTAATCCATTTAAGTACCTGGTGGCAACCAGGATACTGGCAGCAACGTTAATGATTCCTATACTTACGGTATATGCTGATTTCATTTCTCTTATCGGTGCATTTACAGGTTCGAATATTCATGATGATGTGAATCTGCATTTTTATTTTAACAGAGTGTTTGAGGCCTTGCATTATACGGATATGATCCCATCATTTACAAAGACCTTCTTTTTTGGTTTTACAATCGGTTTGGTTGGTTGTACCAAAGGATATAATTCCAGGAAGGGGACAGAAGGGGTAGGGAAGGCCGCAAATCTATCTGTTGTTGTTTCGATGGTAGGGGTGATAATTATTGATATGGTTGTAACGCAAATTACTTCAATGCTTGGCTATCTATGAAGAAAGAAGCGTTAGATATTGATCAAAGCACAATTGCAATTGCTCAGCCGGCGATCGAGATATTGCATTTGAAAAAAGCGTTCGGCAGTAAGGTCGTGTTAAATGATTTCAGCTTGTCTGTTGAGAATGGGGAAACGGTAGTAGTAATGGGCAGGTCTGGTATTGGGAAAACAATATTGATCAAGTGTATTATAGGATTGGTAAAGCCTGATGGCGGGTCAGTGCGTGTATTTGGTAAGGATATCTCTAAACTTGATCACCGGCAACTTGACGACTTGCGGATGCGGATCGGATTTGTTTTCCAGAGTAGCGCCCTATATGATTCAATGACCGTGCGGGAGAACCTGGAGTTCCCTTTAAGGCGTGATCGCCGTAGAAAGATCGACGGTAACATTGATGAGCTGGTGAGAGAAGCGTTGCGAAACGTTGGGTTGGAGCAAACTATCGATCTTATGCCTTCGGAATTGTCTGGCGGTATGCGAAAACGCATAGGTATTGCCCGCGGGCTAATACTGAAGCCGGAGATAGTATTATATGATGAGCCAACCACTGGCCTGGATCCTATTACATCCGAGGAAATTACACAGCTGATCCTCAGTCTGCAAAAGAAGTACAAAACGACATCGATCATTATTACTCATGATGTAGACCTGGCGCGAGAAGCCGCAAATCGTATTGTGTTTTTGGCAAACGGCATTGCCTATTTGCAAGGAACTTATGATGAACTTATACACAACGATGACCCTGAAGTAAAGCACTTTTTTAAAAGATAAATTATGCGATTATGGACAAGACACTAAGGAAAAATATTCTGCTTGGTTTTTTTGTACTTACAGGTATAGTGCTGTTTATCGCAGCAATATTTCTTATTGGTTCGAAAAATGAAATGTTCAGCAAAACATTTCCCCTGACTGCGAAATTCACAAACGCGACCGGATTGAAGCCGGGAAGTAATATTCGCTATAATGGAGTTAAGGTAGGGATCGTAAAGTCTGTGGATCTGATCAACGACACACTGGTGCAAGTGGATATGCAGATTGAGGAGAGCAAAAGGCATTTCATTCTTACTAACGCAATTGCTGCGATAGCATCAGACGGGCTGATGGGAGATAAGCTTGTAAATATTTCTGCTGGTCAGGGCCCAGGCTCGGAGGTACACAATGGAGCTATTTTAACGGTTAATAATCCTCTTATGACAGATAAGGTGTTGCAAACCCTAAGTCAATCTAACGAAAACATAATGTTGATCACAGAAAATCTGAAAACGCTGACAACAGATATCAACTCGAACAATGGACCGGTTCAGTTGTTATATAAGGATGGCGCGATGGCGAAAAATTTGAAACAGTCATTTAGTAACCTCGATGCAATTACAAATAAAGTGTTAGATGTGAGTTCGTCACTACAAAGTATCACCTTACAGATACAACACGGAAATGGTGCATTAGGAAAAATGATCAATGATACTACTTTGTCGGGAAATCTGTCTTACACATTGAGCAGTTTGAAGGAAACATCAGTAATGCTGAATTTAGCTTCCGGCAAACTGTCTGAAACCATCGATCGTGCAAATACGGGCAACGGAACACTGAATATGTTGCTCACTGACACCGCTTTTTCCGCAGCTATGAAACAAAGCATGGCCAATATTAAAAGCGCTTCAAAAGGACTCGACGAAGACATGGAGGCGTTAAAACATAATTTCCTTACCCGGGGATATTTTCGCAAACAGGCGAAGAAAAATAGAAAGCAATGAAATGAGTAACGGACGTCATTTGTTACACAAGAATATATCAGACCGTGAACAAACAAACGTAAGTGCCTGAACTACCACCGAATCCATTTAGCCCGGAAGTAAGACCGGTGCAGCCTGAAAGACCTCTGGAAGCGCCCAAACCGGAAATTCGGCCGAACAACGACCCAAGACCATCGAAAGGTACACTGGAAGTTCCTCCGGTACAGAAAATGTTCTTTGGAATAGGGACGTAGCGAGTATTTGTATATGGAGGTTTTTCATTGTCAGGCCCATAGTCTTGCTGTTATTGTGGCCACTTGATTGTTTCGTCCTCATTGATCAGGAAACGCTCACGAACTGGCATACTACATTATGTTCTTTTTTGTCGTTGGTAAGGCGAAGATCCTCCTCTTTTTGTACTAAACCATCAACAATCAATTTTTTCATCTCGCCTGGTTGATTTTGCTCGAAAGTGATATGATAGATAGTGTCCATGAACAGATAGTCTATTTTAAACGTTTTCCATTCTGCAGGAACGCGGGGCGATAACCGCAACTGGTCTCCACGCTGACTTATTCCAAGCAGCGACTCCATAATCAGTTGGTACATCCATCCCGCAGAGCCTGTGTACCATGTCCAGCCTCCCCTGCCACTATTCTCGGCAACAGAATAGACATCTGCGGCTGATACATAGGGCTCTATCTTGTATTTTTCAACGCCCACGGCATCTTTTGCATGATTTATCGGATTGATCATATTCAGTAGCTCCCAGGCACGATCAGTATTGCCCAGGGCAGCGTGGGCCATTATCATCCAGACGGCCGCATGGGTATACTGGCCTCCGTTTTCCCGAATGCCCGGTACATATCCCTTGATGTAACCGGGATCCAACGCGGACTTATCAAATGGTGGGTCTAAAAGCTGGATCAGTCCCAAGTCCGGTCTCACTAAATATTTGTCTGCATTTGCCAATGCTATCAACGTGCGTTCAGGGTCTCCGGCACCAGATAGTATCGCCCAACTTTGTGAAATGGAATCTATGCGGCATTCTACGTTTGACGCTGATCCCAAAGGAGTACCATCATCGAAATAGGCCCGACGGTACCAGTTTCCATCCCATCCGTTCTTTTCAATGTTCTCCTGTAGTTGCCTGGCTTCCTGATTGCATTTTTCGGCAAAGATGTTGTCAGATCGCTCGCGTGCGAGTTTTGCAAAACGATTTAGGACGTCGTATAGCAGGAATGCGAGCCAGATACTTTCTCCTTTGCCGTCTTTGCCCACGAGGTCCATTCCATCATTCCAGTCTCCGTGACCAATGAGTGGCAACCCGTGTACACCAAATTTAAGAGCGTGTTCCACCGCCCTTACACAATGATCGTAAAGACTTCCTGACAGTTCCGATTGAACCGGAAGGTCATAGTAGGAGCTTTCGTTGACATTCAGCAGGCGGCCATCAAGAAAGAACGACTGTTCGTCCAGTATTGCGGTGTCGCCAGTTTTCATAACATATGTGCATGTTGCAAAAGGCAGCCAAAGCAGATCGTCGGAACAGCGTGTTCTCACACCCCGTCCGGTGGGAGGATGCCACCAATGCTGGACATCACCCTCTTTGAACTGCCGTGAAGCACAAAGCAGTATTTGTTCGCGTGCGAGCGCGGGTTGCACCGGTATTACAGCCAGGATATCCTGCAACTGATCCCGATATCCATAGGCGCCTCCGGACTGATAGTATCCGCTGCGTCCCCAAAGGCGGCAAGCGATCGTCTGATACATCAGCCATCCATTGGCAAGCAGATTTAACGCAATGTCAGGTGTTTCTACCTGTACTTTGTTGAGGGTATTTTGCCAGTATTTCTTTACCTGCCGCAGCGCCTCATGCGCACGTCCGGATCCCCTGAAGCGCTCAATGAGGTCTGTTGCAAGGCTCATATTTTTCCCTGCGCCGAGCCTGAAGATAACCTCACACTCCTCATTTTCCCCAAGATTAATAACAGACTGAATTGCAGCGCATGGATCTAATGCCGCCCCGGATCTGCCAGAGAGACGAGCGCCAGCCATTGCCGCCGGGTTCTTAAGAGATCCGTTGCGTCCGATAAATTCACTGCGATCTGCAGTGAAACTACGATGCTGATCATCGGTATCGAAAAATACAACGTGGCCGGCAAATTCCGTGTTGTATGCATTCTTCGCATACAAAGCGCCCGTCCTGGGATCGGTCTCAGTGACAATGTGCATTGCTGTCTTGGGTCGAAGATCGCCCAATACAAGTTCAACAAACCCCGTGACTGAAATGCGGCGTTGTCTATCGGAGGCGTTTTTTATTTTCAATACAAAAAATTTCACCGGCGATTCAATGTCGGTGAATACGGTCATTTTCGAATCAATACCCTGTTCGCTATGCTCAAAAATGCTGTATCCGAAACCATGCCGCGTGATATATGGGGAACTTCCACAAGCAGGTAATAAAGTGGGCGACCAGAAATTGCCACTGTCCTCATCCCGCAGGTAGAAAACCTCCCCGCCTTTGTCGCATATTGGGTCGTTTCCCCATGGTGTAAGCCTGAATTCATGCGCATTGGTTATCCATGTATATGATTGTCCGCTCTCCGAAATTACTGTTCCAAACCCGGGATTTGCCAACACATTTACCCACGGTGCAGGGGTGTTTATACCCGGCCCTATAAAGATGACGTATTCTTTTCCATCTGGAGAAAAGCCACCTGTTCCATTAAAGAAAAGTAGATCGCCGGGAAGGGTTACAGAGGTAGTTGCTGTAGAGGTATTACTTGTTGGTGCGAATTCGGGAATTATTTTTTTTTGATTGCTTTTTCGATTTAAATGATCTTCAAGGGAACCCCGTTTATCAGATATATTTATACGTGCTACCGTTTGGAAGAGGATCCTATCTTCGTTGGATATCTGATCGGCGGACCGCACAAAGATGCCTCCGGGATGGTCTGTTAACTCCGCGCCTGTTCCGGCAGCAATAAGTCCGAGTATCTGGTTTTGCAGCACCTGTCTGTATCCACCGTGGTCTTCATTCCATATAACCAGGTCCACCGCGAGGCCCTTTAGCCGCCAGTAGGCATGTGCCTGTACCAGTTGCTTGGCGAGTTCAATATTTGCCTGGTCTTCGATCTCCAGTAAAACAATAGGCAGGTCTCCAGACACAGAGTAACCCCATAGTCCTGATTGCCCGCGAACATTTCTGATAATAGATGCCGATTCTCCGCGCAACAGCGGATTGTGATATATAATTGAACTTGCAAGGCGGCCATAATGTTGAGCATCGGCTTCTGTCGCATTTATTTGCCTTAGCAATACCTGGCTATGTGTCCAGGCAAGCTCAAAAACACGGTCTTTGTGATGCTTGTCCTGGTATTTGTCAATCAAAGTGAGACATTCGTCTGTGTTATTGCCTACGCCGGTGATCACATCTACTATTATCGTGTCTTCCGGCTCTATTGTTAATTCGTATCTTATTGAAACTATTGGATCAAGAACAGCCCCCTGACTGTTTGATAATTTGCCGGGGGTAGCCATGGCGGCAGGATTCGCAAGAGTATTGCCGCGACCAATAAATTTCAAACGATCTGTTTCGTAAGATATTTTTCTTTCGTTCACACCATGAACGGTTACCATGTGAAACATCGATGGCAAATGTTCTCCGGCTGATCTTGGTCGTCTTTTGCAAATCACAGCATACCGGTTTTCATCAATTTCCGTTTGTATGAAAAGGTTGCTGAAGGCCGGATGCATAGCATCCGCGGCGGGGGACGTGAGAACCACTTCGGCATATGTCGTCACCTCAATGATTCGTTTCTTTCGGGAGCGGTTAGTAATGTGTATGCGACGCATTTCAATATCATCCTCTGGCGAAACCACGATCTCGGTTTGAGTCTCAATGTGATTGTCCCGCCTTCTGAATTCTGCCCGACCTTGTGTAAAGGTGGCTTCATAATGCCTCGCGGTAGTCAGGGTCGGTTGGTGTGCATTTGACCAGTACGTGCCGTCTTCAACATCCCGTATGTAGCAGAACGTGCCCCAATTGTCGCACGTGGTGTCCTCGCGCCAACGTGTAACGGCGATGTCTTTCCATTTGCTGTATCCCCCTCCTGCATTAGTGATCATAACATGATACCTTCCATTGGATAATAGCTGTACCTCGGGGATGGGTGTATTTGGAGTATCGTAAACGCGCATTTCTGCTTCGATAGCTGCTGTATTTATGGTTGCTATGTCGGTTGGATGAGAATAGTAAGTAGTGGTTTTGGGAATGCGTTCCTGCAACAGCAGCATTGTCGCCTGGAATTGCAACTCTGCTTCAAATCTTTTCTGCATTGGCTGGTCCAGCAACACATAAGCAATGGATAAAAGGCTCATGCCCTGGTGGTGCGCCATGAATGATTGAATTATTGCATGCTGCTGTCCCCTGGGCACTCTGGAGGGAGTGTAGTCGATAGCTTCATAAAATCCAAATCTTCCTTCAAACCCTGCTGCAGACAAACGCTCCATGTTACGACAAGCTTGCTCGGGCGCTACCATTAGTGCGAGAACGGAGGCATAAGGAGCAATGACCAGATCCTCGGCTAATCCGCGTTTGAGGCCGAGGCCAGGTACTCCAAAGGCCCTGTATTGATAATTCAGGCTTGTGTCGACTAAATTGTACCCTGATTCTGAAATTCCCCATGGGACATTCCTTTGTGCACCATATTCTATCTGTCGCGCAACAGCGGACTTGTGCGTCTGATGGAGCAATGTGTTTTCAAAGTCAGGCATCACCAGTAAAGGCATTAGGTATTCGAACATAGAGCCGCTCCAGGAAAGAAGTATAGGGGCGCCCTTGGCATTTGTTAGCAGTCTGCCAAGTGCAAACCACGTTTCCTGCGGCAGCTTATTCTGGGCTATCGCCACGAATGAGCAAAGGCGCGCCTCAGAGGCAAGCAGATCGTAGCATCCGCTATCTCGCAAATGATCATCAACATTGTACCCAATGGTCAGTAAGTTTTTCGACCGGTCATAAAGAAATTCGTAATTCAGGTCGGCAAATTCTTCGCACATTGCAGCAAGTTCATTTGTCGATTTAATAAGGCCATTAACATAGTTTACAGTGTTTCTGATTCTTTCTTTGAATGCGTCAATCCATGCATTATCTGCAACGTTGCCCGGTGCCATTTGCAAGATTGAAGCGAACGTTGTTTCTAATTCTGCCAGGTCAGATATGCGGGTATCCGCTGCGAAATCGAGCAAATATTTGTACTCACCAGGTATAGGCTCTAGTGACCAGCCGAAGAGAGTGATCAATTCGTTGTAGGTCGTGGTACATTGTTCTAAAAGTTTATTTAACCACCATTGTGCATCTGTCCCGGGGGGCACTTTCCGGTTGCTTGCCAGCGCCGTTACAACGTTTAGCAGTTCTTCTGCAAGACTGACCTGGTCAGCAACGGTGAATGAAGGAACTAACATGAAAGAGTGCATTTTGGCCTGAATGCTATTTAGCGCAGATTCTTTGGATAGCTCAGTATCCAGGATACTAATCGTATCCAATAAACCCCCGAATAGTTTTCGTGTGTTTATATTTTCGCCGGGGATTGCTAATAGCCCTTGTTTCAAAGTAAGTAAATGGCCTGCGAGATTGCCGCTATCCACTGTAGAGATATATTTCGGATGAAGTGGCTTCAAAGAGATTGTATCATACCAGTTATAGAAATGCCCCTGATATCGCTCCATTTTTTTCAGCGTATTAAAAGTATCTGTGGTACGCTGTATGAGCATACCTGGCGTTATGTATCCAAAGTCGAAGGCCGATAAGTTCGCAAGTAGGGCCAGCCCGATATTCGTTGGGGACGTGCGGTGCGCGACAACATTGTTCGGGCGCTCCTGGTAGTTGTCAACTGGTAGCCAGTTGTCTCCGGCTATAACAAATTTCTCAAAGAAAGCCCATGTTTTTCTTGATATACGTCTTAAATAGGTGATTTGCGCGGATGTTAGTTTTGCTTCAAACTTTGGAAGCGGACGACTTATCCACCAGGATGTCAATGGAGAAAGCGCCCATAGCATTAAGACAGGACCGGCAACTATCAGGTGAGAAAGAGGATAGTAAGCAATAATTAGAGCCAGTGTGGATGCAGATGTGAAAGGGCTTATCCACATCGCGCGATATGCTGTTGCTACGGTGCGGTCTGCACTGCTTTCATGGCTGCCTGAAGGGTTCCATTCCAGGCGTTTTTTATGAGAGACCATCATTCTCCACCCAGTCCGTGCAATTGCATCGAGGCTGTACCAGGCTTCGTAAGGAAGGCACGCGAACCAGAAAACGTCCTGGAAGAAGCTGTCAAATATAACGCTCACAATCGTGAGGATATGTTGCCACAAAGTGATCTCCTTAGACTTTCTGAACATATTCCATACCGACGCTATCAAGGAGGGTAGCATGATTATGGCGATCACCGCGATGGTCCAGAACCAACTTGCTCCTAGCACTGTCCATCCTAGTATCAATAGCGCTGTTAATGCAGCCGGTACGAGACTGCGCCTGAGGTTATCAAAAATTTTCCATCGTGATAAGGCGGACAATGTGTTTTTGTGCATGCGCCTGCTGCCATCGGGCGCAAATGGCAAACACCATCGGGCTATCTGCCAGTCGCCACGAATCCAGCGGTGTCTTCGATTAACATCGCTGCTATACTTAGAAGGGTATTCCTCGTAAAATTGTACGTCGCTCAGCAAGCCGGAGCGTGTATAGCAACCCTCAAGCAGATCATGACTCAGTATATGATTCTCCGGGAAGCGTCCGGCAATCGCTTTTTCAAATGCATCGATATCATATATCCCCTTGCCGATAAAGGACCCTTCCTCAAACAAGTCCTGGTAGACATCAGAAGTAAGTCGGGTGTATGGATCAATGCCCGGCTCGTTTCCGTGCATCAAGGCATATAATGATGTTTTTGAACGGGCAAAACTCACAGATACTCTTGGTTGCAATATGCCATAACCACGTGTGATCCGTTTTTTTTGTACATCGTAATAAGGGGTATTCAGCGGATGAGCCATAGTGCCGACCAGTTTCCATGCGGCATCGCGCGGTAGTTGCGTGTCTGAGTCAAGAGTTATAATGTACTTGATATTTTTCAAGGCCGAAGTATCGCCCGTAATAAGTAAAAAATTTTCGGAACCATTTCCTCTGAGCAATCTGTTGAGTTCTGTCAGTTTACCTCTTTTTCGTTCGTAGCCCATCCATATTTTATCGAAGGGATTCCATTTACGAGGTCGATGAAAAATGAAAAATTTATCATTGCTGGCGGCGTATTTGAGATTTAAAGCTTCGATTTTTAATTTTGCCAATTCCAGTAGTTCCTGATCCTCAGGCACTACCTGCTGGTTGGCATCGGTGAAGTCTGTTAGTATTCCGAAATGCAGATTGCGGTCACGATTTGCCAGGAATCTCACTTCCACTGCTTCGACAATAGCAGCAACCTGTTCAGGATTGACAAGCATGGTTGGTACAATAACCATGCTTGAATATTCTGCCGGTATGCCGTTGGAAAAATCGAGGCGTGGCAGCAGCTCGGGCTTTATCAGCATCGTTGTCAGCCAGTTCACGAGCGTTGTAGCCAAATGGCTGGCGCCAAGTATAGCGATTAAGGCTGTAATAATAAGAAGCCATTCAACTGCGCCTTCATTAGCAGCTTCTTCAAACAGGTACCCGCTGATTGCGAATGAAAGCAGTACGATAACTCCCACATAGAACATAAGTGGAGATCGCTTTATAGTCCCCAAAAGTATTTCGCGGAACGGTGGTTTGGACATCGCCACTTGCTCTGTTTCTATATGCCCTGCTCCAATCAGGTAGTAGCCAACATGTGCGGCATGCGAGTCTTTTCCAGCCTTATGTGCACCCTGTTTTGAAAATTGAACAGCCGTAGCGGCCACTTCATTTTCCGTCATTTGGCTATACTTTGCGATCTTCTCCACAATATGTCTGTAACGGTCGCGGGTCGAAAAATCCATGTTGGCGTAAACACCGCTCGCATCCTCTCTAAGCGTATGTTCCACAACGCTCATTGTTTCCACAAATTCGCGCCATTCTATAGCGCCTAGAAAGCGAAGACTACCTATGCTATTGCTGATTGAGACCTGGTCTGCAGCCTGTTTCTGATTTTCCATATTTACCAGTTCGTTGCTGGTAAGCCCGCTTTCCGACAGCCGTTGTTCCATCCAGGTTAGCGGCAACGAAAGCGTGGGGCCTTTCCACATCAGCTGGCGTATCAGTTCCGCTACAAAAGAACTTTCCATTGGAGGAACGGACCGGGCCATATCTGCGATCACCAGTATGAGGTTTTTTGGATCGTTCTCCGCTGTGTCTGTCATTAGAGTAGCCCAGTATCCAGCAAGACTTTGATTGATTTTGTCAATAGCTATACGTGTTGATACCCTGCGGAGATTTTCAATTAATGCCAGGCGCAACATTATCGGTATTGCCCAGAGCTCTCCCAGTTGAAGTGGTGTTACTGCCTGATATGCCTTAATAAAACTGCTTAGGCTTTCCCGGTCAATGCGACCATCTGTATGTGATATTATTTCGACGGCGATATCATACACCCTCGGCAACCCAGTGGAGAGTGATGGATTTACAATACGCGGCAAGCCCTGACTGTATCCTTTAGGCAGATGGCGCTTTCCTGTGCGGATATGTTCCTCTATCAGGTAGAAGTTGTCAAGCAGCCATTCCCCGGCAGGAGTAATGACGGTTCCGTCGCTTACGGCATCTGTAAGAACCTTGCGTACTTCTACAAGTATTTGTTCGTTCTTTGCCAGCCTTTTCAGCAGCCTTTCTTTCCCCTGCCATATCTTTACCTGGTGCGTTCTTGCAAGGTGTTTACCGTGTTGTTCAAGCTGATTAATATTGAACAATTCGGCACGTAACGGAGGCGCATCCTTCGCATATTTTTTTGCAAGGTCATTTTCCTGGAAATACAGGCGCAGGCGACTAAGAAATTCATGAACACTAGTGTTATTTACTTGCATCAAAACCAATAAATTATGGAAAGTAATAAGCACTGTAAAAATCATTCCATTAAAAATGATTTAATAGAAGTGTCTGACGTAATAGGTTGTTATACCGCGTTAAAAAAGGAACAACGCTAGGTCGTTCCTTTCTTGGGGTGGAGTAATTACGGTTTATACGAAAAATGTAAGTCTATGGTCGGCTATATTATGAAGCTCCCGATGCTGATCTATCGTTGAATATACTTTGTTCAGCTCAAGCTCTTGTTTCTGAATGAGGTCACAGATGTCTTTGGTTAGATTTAAGTTACTGCTTAATGCTGCATTGTATACGTGCAGTGCTATTTTTTCGTTATAAAGACACGCGGCAATGATCGCCTTTGATGTATTTCGTGGAAAGGTAACTTTTAAGGCAGTCCACGCCAGGTATATTTTGCCGAATATTGTAGTGCCTCTCAGCGGATTACCATTCAATTCTTTTATTTTTTCCGATAGCTGGTTCTTGTAGAGTTTGCTGTCAGCAATAATTTTTTCAAAGGTGGCGGAGAGCGAAGTGTTGATAGTGGCAGACTGATCAAGCGCATAATTGTATCCGGCTATGCGGTCATTGTGGATCCGTATAAGGTCATTAAGCACCTCAATGATCTTGTTGCTTCGTTGGTATTGGAATATCATGGAGTGAAAATTTAAGGGGTATTACATTGTTTAGGCCATCAAAAGAACTATGCCAACCTCTACACCGAATGGACGACAATGTTTTGTACATCCGTGAAAGTGTATTTTGAGAAAATTTTGCCTCAACATAACGAAAATTGTATCTCGTAATTCTGAGATATTATTGTTAAGTAGCATGGATTTCTGACTTTTACTCTACTGACGAAAATCATGTTGAAACCTGCCCGAGGTCATTTATCTGGATGGTAGCTCTATTTACGTTTGCATGTAAAACACCGCAACATGCCATTCTACCATAGTCTTGGAATCGTTCCTGAGAAACGCCATACAGTTAGTCGTCAGCTTAATGGGAAATTGTTCCAGGAAGAGCTTGTAGGCACGCAGGGATTTGCGGGCTTGTCTTCGCTTGTCTATCATTTGCACCCTCCTACACGGGTGCGGCAAAAAGGCAAACCTTACTCGGTGAAGCCGGTAATAGCGATGGATAATAGTCTGAATGCGATGAGTTTCAATGGTTTTGACGTGAAGCCTCAGCATGATTATCTCCGGAGCAGAACTGTACTGTTCGTGAATTCAACCCTCCAGATAGGTTTGGCCGCCCCAACTCATTCCCCCGGATATTTTTATAAAAATGCAGATGCCGATGAACTCCTGTTTGTGCATAAAGGAAGTGGTGTGCTTAACACAATGTTTGGTTCACTTAGTTTTGGGTACGGCGATTACCTTGTAATACCACGGGGTGTTGTATACCAGGTGGTGTTTACCGCTACAGAAAATAAGCTGTTATTCGTTGAGTCAACAGATCCGATATTTACGCCGCGACGCTATCGCAATGATTTTGGTCAATTGCTCGAACACTCCCCTTTTTGCGAGCGCGATATTAAGCGTCCTGAGCATTTGCAGACAATTGACGAGGAGGGGGAGTTTGATATTTTTATTAAGAAGAAGGGGATGATGTTTCCATACGTGTATGCTAACCATCCCTTCGACGTAGCCGGGTGGGATGGATATTTCTATCCTTACAAATTCTCTATTTTTAATTTTGAGCCGATTACAGGCCGTATACATCTCCCGCCACCGGTGCATCAAACGTTTGAGAGCGCCAATTTTGTTGTGTGTTCCTTCGTGCCGCGCCTTTATGACTATCACCCACTTGCCATACCTGCTCCCTACCATCATAGCAATATAGACAGTGATGAAATTCTCTACTACGTCGACGGTGACTTCATGAGCCGGAATAATATTAAGGCCGGGCAAATAACATTGCATCCCGGCGGCATACCTCATGGTCCACATCCGGGGGCCATTGAGCGAAGCATAGGAAAAAAGGAAACTCAAGAACTGGCCGTGATGATCGACCCGTTTCACCCAATGATGGTTACTGAGGATGCGTTAAAGATAGAAGTGGAAGGCTATTACAAATCATGGTTAACCGATTAATCAAATTATATGAACAACCTGAAGGAAGTGTCAAATTATAACTACGGTATTGAGAAAATATTTTCCAATGCTGCAGATTTTTTACCGATAAATGGTACCGACTATGTAGAGCTGTATGTGGGCAATGCAAAGCAAGCAGCGCATTACTATAAAACGGCCTTTGGCTTTCAATCACTTGCCTATGCCGGCCTGGAAACGGGTGTAAAGGACCGGTCATCGTATGTGCTTCAGCAGGGTAAGATCCGGCTGGTGCTTACAACGCCACTTACAGAAACAGGAGTTATTGCCGAGCATGTAATGAAGCACGGTGACGGGGTAAAAGTAATAGCGCTTTGGGTGGATGATGCACGCGAAGCTTTCGAGCAAACAACATCCCGCGGCGCCCGGGCCTACTTTGGGCCTTTGACAGAAAATGATACAGATGGAGAGGTTGTATGTGCTGGCATCCATACATACGGAGATACGGTTCATGTATTCGTTGAAAGGAAAAATTACAGAGGTGTATTTCTGCCAGGCTACGAACCATGGGTGTCGGACTATAATCCGCCGGCTACCGGACTAAAGTATATAGACCACATGGTAGGCAACGTTGAGCTGGGAGCTATGAATAAGTGGGCAAAGTTCTATGCGGATGTGATGGGGTTTGCAAATCTTATCACATTCGATGATAAAGACATTTCCACTGACTTTACTGCACTGATGAGTAAGGTTATGACCAACGGCAATGGGCGTATAAAATTTCCAATCAATGAGCCGGCTATGGGGCTGAAAAAATCACAAGTAGAGGAATACCTGGACTTTTATAAAGGCGCGGGTTGCCAGCACATTGCTGTTGCAACTGACGATATAGTATTTACGATAAGTGAAATGAAAAAAAGAGGGATTGAATTTTTGTATGTGCCCGGCAAGTATTACGATACGGTATCTGACAGGGTTGGGGAGATCGCTGAAGACATGCAGACACTAAAGAGCCTTGGGATTATGGTAGACCGGGACGAAGAGGGATACCTGTTGCAAATATTTACAAAGCCAGTAGAAGACAGGCCGACATTATTTTTTGAGATCATTCAGCGTAAAGGTGCAAAGTCCTTCGGAAAAGGAAATTTCCAGGCTTTGTTTGAATCAATAGAGGCGGAACAGGCGCGTAGGGGGACTTTATAAACAAATATTAATCCAAAAGCACAAACGATGGAACAGAGAGATGATGCGCTTGTCCAATCCACAATGCAGAGCGCCTTTGATAGGAAAATGGAACAGGATATGCCTATTGAGCCAAAGGACGAAATGCCGGAAGGATACAGGAAGCACCTGATAAGGCAAATGTCACAGCATGCACATTCAGAAGTTATAGGGATGCAGCCGGAAGGCAACTGGATAACGCGTGCCCCTTCGTTGCGCGCCAGGCAGATATTGCTTGCAAAGATACAGGATGAATGCGGGCATGGATTGTATCTCTACAGCGCCGCAGAAACACTTGGAATATCACGCGCAGAAATGACGGAACAACTCCATACGGGAAAGGCGAAATATTCTAACATCTTTAACTATCCCGCATTGAACTGGGCCGATGTAGGTGCCATAGGCTGGCTGGTGGATGGAGCTGCGATCGTGAACCAGGTATCGTTGCAGCGTACTTCCTATGGTCCATATAGCCGGGCTATGGTGCGTATTTGTAAGGAAGAGAGTTTTCATCAGCGGCAGGGATATGAGATCATGTCAAAAATGATGTGTGGCACTGTTGCTCAGCGCGAAATGGCGCAGGATGCCATGAACAGGTGGTGGTGGCCATCATTGATGATGTTTGGCCCGCACGACAGCGAATCGCCGCATACCGGTGATGCCTTCAGGTGGAAGATAAAGCGGCAGTCGAATGATGAATTGCGGGCGAAGTTCATAGACAAGACAGTGCAACAGGCAGATGTGATCGGTCTTACTGTGCCCGATAAAGATCTTCGGTGGAATGAGGCAAGAGGACATTACGATCATGGCCCGATAAACTGGCAGGAATTCTATAAAGTGATCGGTGGTTATGGTCCGTGCAACGTACAAAGGATAGCACATCATAAGAAGGTGCACAGCGATGGGGCTTGGGTAAGAGCCGCTGCGGAAGCATACATGACCAAACAGAAATTAATTGCTTAATTCATAAATACCAGTACAATGACTAACGAAACGGATCTTCCCCGCTGGGAGGTATTTACACAAATAAAGCCGGGAGCTAATTACATGCATGCCGGTACGATTCACGCCTCCGACAAAAAAATGGCATTGCAGAACGCCCGCGACACCTATACCCGCAGAGGCGAAGGTACGAGTATATGGGTTGTCCCATCTGATGCGATAGTGGCATCAAATCCTGATGACAAGGAGATGTTCTTCGATCCGTCAAACGATAAGATATACCGTTTGCCAACATTTTATGTTATGCCTGAGGGTGCAAAGGCGATCTAAACAAATTATTTTATGACAGAACAGCAGGCACTATTTAAATATTGCGTACGCCTTGGCGATAACGCCCTTATACAGTCTTACAGGTTGGCAGAGTGGTGTAGCAATGCGCCAATGCTTGAGGAGGATCTGGCATTGACAAATATGGCACTGGATATGACGGGGAGAGCTCAGATGCTGCTGCAGTATGCTGGTTCCATTTCGGGTGAAGGTCAGACCAGCGATGACCTGGCCTACCGTCGTAGCGAGCCGGAGTACAGGAATAATCTTATCTCTGAGTTGCCGGACAATGACTTTGCTTTCGTGATGGTGAAGCAAATGTTCACTTCCACATTCGAGTATTTTTTGTACCTGGCGCTAATGGAAAGTTCGGACAAAACCCTGGCTGCGATTGCCGCAAAATCGGTGAAGGAAGCCAGGTATCATATGGCTCATACGTCAGATTGGGTTGTAAGGCTGGGTGATGGCACCGGCGAAAGCAACAGGAGGGCCCAGGAAGCTGTGAACGCATTGTGGCCGTATACAGGCGAATTATTTGAAACAGACGATGTCGATAGATTATTGCAGGAAAAAGGTGTTGCTGCTAACCTCGAGCAGATACAGATATGGTGGCGCCAGTATGTGATCGAGACAATACCCGCCGCAAAACTGGAGTTGCCGTCAGATGATTACCAGCACACAGGTGGCAGAATAGGCGTACACACCGAATACCTTGGCCATATTTTGTCTGAAATGCAATACTTACAACGAGCTTATCCTGATGCAAAATGGTAAAGATATCTCAGTCGCGATCGCAGATACTGGACCTGCTTTCCTCTATTCCTGATCCGGAAATACCTGTTGTGAACATTATCGAAATGGGTATGGTGCGCGATGTGATCCTAACGGAGGATGGTTGTGACGTGATCCTGATGCCTACCTATAACGGATGTCCGGCGATGGCCCAGATTGAGGCTGATATTCTCGTACTTCTGAAGCGGGAACAAATTGCTCCGGCTAAAGTGACAATAGTGTTAGATCCGGCCTGGACGACTGATTGGATGACCGAGGAGGCAAAAGAAAAATTACGGAACTATGGGATTGCGCCTCCTCTGCATTCTTCCTGCAATAGCGACCAGTTTGCGCGCAACACCATCCGCTGTCCGATCTGCAATAGTGTGCAAACCAGCCTTGTGAGTCGCTTCGGTTCTACGCCCTGTAAATCTTTATACCGGTGCGATAGTTGCTTTGAACCGTTCGAATATTTTAAATGTCATTAAAAATATGTTTTATGTACATCAGACAAATTTATACAAACTGTCTTGCGCAAGCCGCATATTATGTTGAATCTGAAAATGAGGCTGTGATAATAGATCCGTTACGAAATCCGGAACCATATATTGCATTAGCTCGTGAGCGTGGTGCAACTATAAAGTATGTGCTTGAAACGCACTTTCATGCTGATTTTGTTTCCGGCCATATAGATCTTGCTAATAAGACTGGCGCAACTATCGTTTTTGGTCCCGGTGCAACGCCCGGCTACAAAGCATATATTGCAAATGATGGGGATTGGTTACGCATAGGCAAGGTGCAGATGGAAGTGGTACACACACCGGGCCATACTATTGAATCTACTTGTTACTTGTTGCATAATGATGTTGGCGATCCTTATGCAATATTTACCGGAGATACGTTATTTGTTGGCGATGTTGGCCGCCCTGACTTGCTCAGTGGTAATCTGAATAAGGAGGAATTGGCTACGATGTTGTTTGATTCTTTACAGAAGAAAATTAAGGTGCTGTCAAATGATATAATTGTTTACCCAGGCCATGGACCGGGCTCGGCGTGTGGAAAAAACATAGGTCCCGAAGCGCTTTCTACTATCGGGCGTGAAAAGCTGTTCAACTATGCGATGAAAATCACCAGCAAGGAAGAATTTATTAATACGGTGACAACCGATCTGCCAGGCATACCCGGCTATTTTTTCACTGATGCATATATAAATAGGAAAGGGTATAGCAGCTTTGATGATGTATTATCCAGAGGGCTACAGGGAATATCGGTTGAGCTGTTTAATTCGCTTCGCGAAAAGGGTGCCGTTGTGTTGGATACCCGAGATCCCCGGGAGTTTGAAAACGGGTTCATAACCGGCGCAGTCAACATTGGACTGAACGGGGACTTCGCCGTTTGGGCAGGTACATTCATCTCGCCTGATGCATCGATCATCCTGGTTTCAAGTCCCGGTAGTGAACACGAGGCAGTGGAGCGCCTGGCAAGGATAGGGTACGACAACATACAAGGATACCTGTTAGGTGGTATGCCTGCGTGGATTGGGCAAGGAAGGCATTATGAAACTATCGTAAGCTTCAATGGTGTTGAACTAGGAGGGGTACTGGCGGCCGGCGGCTACGACTTGCTTGATGTGCGCAACAGGAGGGAAGTGGCGAAAGACAGGATTGCCGGATCGGTCCATATCCCGTTAAATGAGCTGGTTGGTAAATATCTGGAGTTGAGTAAGGCGGGTAAGTGGCTGGTCTACTGTGCCGGTGGCTATCGTTCTATGGTAGCAGTGTCTTTTCTTAGATCCAAAGGTTTCTCCATTGTTGCGAATGTGCAGGGTGGTATCAATCATGTTCGGGAGACTGCGTCGGAACTGATCGAGCTGGGTCTCGAGACTGAATAAGGCTAACGGCAACGAATAAAAATGTTCAGAGAACTGATTTATATCATGTTTCCGGTGTTCTGGGCAATATAAATTTGCTTAACAAGCCTAAAAAATCAAGCAATGAAATACGAGGGATATCAGGGTGCAGAATTGAAATCATTTGCCGAAAAGCTTACGTTGGAATATTACGATTCGATTGAAATATTGTGTGGAGATATAAAAAGGCAATCGGATAAAATAAAGGGTTTGGAACTGTCCGAATCGTCTTTGCAATATGTAAGTCAGTGTGAAAAGATCATCGCGGACATTGAAAGACACGTCAAGGACAGGAAGCGCATTTATGTTCCCTACGTTAAAACGCTCTCAGAGAAAGTAAGAGACAGCCACGACTGTAGTAATTGCTCAGGCGGCTGCAAAGTAAATCATGATATGCACGTACTGGAGCTGAATGCGACCAACGACGATATGAAAAAAGTACTGTCACGCCTGCAGATGATCACATTGCCATTATATTCTGAAACTTTGTTTCCGGATGAATACCGGCGACTTCGGTCAAATATGACGCTGCTTGAAACGAATGTTGCTGAACTTTTCTTCCTTGAAAATAATTACCTGGTTCCAAAGATAGTAAGCGCTCAAAAAAGTATAAATGCAGGCGGTAAGTGACTTTAAGCCGGCAGAACCGGCTGTAAGGAGGACACAACCGGCATGCTATCATTGCGGTGTTAAGTGTCTGACCATTAATATTGTTGCTGACGGAAAATATTTTTGCTGTGACGGCTGCAAGCTGGTGTACGAGATTATCAATGAAAATAGTTTGTGCGACTATTACGCTTTACAGTCGCATCCTGGTGTATCGCAGATCAGGCCCGTAAGGAACGATAAGTATTCATTTCTGGACAATGATACGATCGCGGGCAAGCTATACCAGTTTGCGAATTATGAACTTGCGATAGTTACGTTGTATATTCCTTCAATACACTGTAGCTCGTGTATGTGGCTGCTTGAACACCTGGGCAGAATGGATCCGGGCATCACAGAGAGCAGGATCAGCTTTGCATCCAAAGAGGTGACCATACATTTTAAGCGACAAACGACTAGTCTGCGGCGTATTGTCGAATTGCTCGCTACCCTGGGATATGAGCCCTACATCAGCCTGGACGATTCAAACGTTAAAAAGGCAAAATCATACAATCGCCAGCGCATAGTGAAACTGGGAATTGCCGGTTTTTGTTTCGGCAATATTATGATGATGAGTTTTCCGGAATACCTTGCCGGAAGTGAAGGTATTGAGCGTGAGTATGCTAACATGTTCCGGTATCTCAACCTGGTACTCTCGCTGCCTGTGTTCTTTTATTCGGCAACGGAATTTTATACTGCTGCATGGGCAGGTATTAAGCAAAGGATACTGAATATTGATGCACCAATAGTCTTGGCGCTGCTTATAACGTTTTCCCGAAGCGTGTATGAAATACTGACACATTGCGGCGCGGGGTACCTGGACAGCATGAGCGGGATTGTATTTTTCATGCTGGCCGGCAGAATAGTGCAGGAACGTACTTATAAATCACTTTCGTTTACCCGCGATTACAAGTCCTATTTCCCGATAGCCGTAAATGTACGTACGGCATCCGGATTGGTGAGTACTCAATTGGAGCGCCTCAAGGAAAACGATGTGGTTGTACTGCATCACGATGAAATAATTCCAGCCGACTCCGTTGTGCTCAACGGCAATGCGCTTATCGACTATAGTTTTGTTAGTGGGGAAGCTGTGCCGGTGAAAGTGAAGCAAAATGAAATAGTATATGCAGGGGGGCGACAGACCGCGGAGGAATTAGTTATTCGAGTGGTGAAACCCGTTGCAGGCAGCTACCTTACGGCACTATGGAATCACTATGCTTTTAAGAAGAATAAATCTGAGAGGAATGACAATACAAGCGCCATACATCTACTAAGCCGGTATTTTACTATAATACTCTTTAGCCTTGCGGCAATCACCTCAGCCTATTGGTATTTTAATGACCCTTCTAAAATTGTGAATAGCGTGTCTGCAATGCTTATCGTTGCATGCCCATGTGCGCTTCTGCTGTCTGCAACATTTACGAATGGCAACATTCTACGCATATTGGGACTTAATGGTCTGCACCTCAGGGATGCTACGGTGATAGAGCAAATGGCGGAGACTGACCATATAGTGTTTGATAAAACCGGCACTTTAACAAGCAGCAGCGCCACAGAGGTAGGTAGCACGGGGCATCAAATGAGCAATGAAGAGTTGGACGTGCTGTACACGGTGGTACGACAGAGTAATCACCCGGTAAGCAAAGCTCTGGAAGTGTGGTTAGGGCCGCGGAAAATTGTTCCGCTGACTTCGTGGAGCGAAATTTCAGGCGGTGGTTTGCACGCTACAATGGATAAAGGGACGATTCGTGTAGGGTCGCGTGTATTTGTTGGGCTTGAGGACAATGGAGGCGATGAAAAAGCCAGCGTGTATGTGAGATTTGGTGAGCAGGTTTCCGCTATCCACCTTCAGTCTCTCTTGAGGGAAGGTGTTCCCGGACTGGTAAGCAAAATAAAGAACAAGTATTCATTGTCTCTATTGTCAGGTGACAATGACAAGCACCGTACGTTCTTCAGTGATTTGTTTGGTGAAAAAGGCAGACTCCTATTTGAACAGAAACCGATGGATAAGCTGGCTTACGTTGAGGCACTGCAGCAAAAGGGTGCACATGTGATGATGATTGGAGATGGGCTGAACGATGCCGGGGCACTGCAGCAGAGCAATGTTGGTATTTCGTTTGCGGATGATATTAATAATTTCACACCGGCATGCGATGCAATATTCAATGCCAGGAACATCAGTTCATTTTATTCCTTGTTGCAACTTGCAAACGCATCGGGAAGAATTATCCGCATTAGTTTTATTGTTTCAATAGTTTATAATGTTTTTGGTCTCTACTTTGCGATGCAAGGTGTTATGAAGCCTGTCGTGGCTGCCATACTCATGCCATGCAGCACGATTAGTATAGTTATTATATCCAGCGGCTTGAGCAACTTTATCGCGTGGCGGCGTGGTTTGGCAGTGAAGTCTGCTCTGTGACAGGTCTTCGATCCTTTTTATTCGGGCGCATTTGACGGTTTTACGAGTAGCGCACATGCCTTTAGAACAAAAATAAAATGGCCCCATTTTGTGGGGCCATTCGGGAACTACGTATCGTTTGCATTCGTATTCTTCTTAGTCCATTCTTTTATTCATTGTACAATGCGTAATCTTTTACTAACTATTCTTCGTGTTTTATTACATCCACTTTTGAGCGAATTTCCGGAACGAGTTGATAAGCTCTTTTGCCGTTTTTTCCAGGTCATCTGCTTTACTTCCAAGCGCGGTGTGATCTAGCAGTAGTTTCCCATCGATGTAACCGGCATTTGCCGTTTGGGCTGCTTTGCCTATCGCATCTATATTGACATGTATTTCATGTGAGATGACGTCGATATTGTTCGTCTGCAACTTGAACTGGTTCTCAAAATGCTCTACTTCATTCGCTGCCTCTGATCCTGTGTTTTTGCCTGCGATCTCGGTAAGCAAGCCCTTCAGGATGCTCATTTCGGTTTTGTAGAAGTTGAGGCTTCTTAGCCATTGATTGTGCATGTTGTCTACATGGCTGATGTTTACTTTGTTCATTGTGTATGTTTTTTTACAAAAGTACGCGTGCATAAACTCCTAAAAATGACGAGCGTCATTTTTAGGAATGATAATGATTACCAAACGTTTCGGGGTGCAACTGCAGGTAGCAGCAGAATGCATCTTTGTTATAGTCGCGCTGTATGACAAGGAATATATTACACGCTGACCGCAGTCAATATTTTTCTTTCCATTCGATTTTACTTTTGAAAAAAAATGTAGAGATATGAACATTCAACTCGTTCCAGGCGATAAAGTGCGGCTGGTTTCCGGTGGACCCGAAATGACTATTCGTGGTAAGCACTACGATGTGCTTGCCAACGAATACAGCACAAGTATGTTTGACTGTATCTGGTTTGCAAAAAACAGTGACGGAAAGGAGGAGGTGCACTATTGTCCCTTCCAGAGTGTGGAACTGATAAAAACAAAGGATGCGTGATCAACTCAGATCAGATTTTTACTCCGGTGGGATCTAAGCAGGAACGTGTATTCCTCGCAGGGCCGCACTCACGCTGGCGGGAGCTTATGTTTCTCGTTGACGTGGTAAAAGAGTTTATATCGGGCTTCAGGAAATTTCATTTTGTCGGCCCGTGTGTTAGCGTTTTTGGGTCGGCACGTTTCAACGAAACCCATCCATACTACAAATTGGCACGACAAATGGGTCAGGAGATCGTTCATCTTGGGTTTACAGTGATCACCGGTGGAGGCCCGGGCATTATGGAAGCGGCAAACAGGGGCGCAATGGAAGCCGGAGGACGCTCCATTGGATGTAATATCGTTCTGCCAGTAGAGCAGAAGCCAAATAAATATCTCGACAGATGGGTTAATATAAACTATTTCTTTATCAGGAAAGTATTACTCACTAAGTATTCATATGCATTTGTGGTTTTGCCGGGCGGTTACGGCACTTTAGATGAATTCTTTGAAGCTATAACCATGATTCAGACAGGTAAATTGTTTAGGTTCCCTATAGTGTTAATGGGAAAAGATTATCACAGTGAGCTTGCCGCTCACATCAGCCGGATGGTTACCGAAAAAACAATAAGTCCTGAAGACGCCCTGTTATATTTATTTACAGACTCGGTGGCGGAAGCCATTGACCATATCAGAAAATATTCCATTGAACGCTTTGGATTAAAGCAAAAAAAGAAGATCAGGCCGCTCGGCATTCTTGGAGAGCGAAAGCTTAAGCAGGCACCCGTATTGAATTTCAAGGTTATTTAAACAAGTGATAGATGTCGCGGTAATATTTAACACTATCCCCGACAGCAGCCACGGTTGAGTAAACAACAAAAACAGGAACGGGAGCTTTCAATTTTATTATTACCGGTTCCTGTTTTTTGAAACACGCCCTGAGAAAGGCGCTGTCAATCTCGGTCTCAAGGAGCACATTTCCTAATTCTATAGGTTCTGATACCCTTATACACCCGTGGCTCAGGTACCTGTGATCTGAAAGAAACGCCAGTTTGAAATTAGTATCATGCATATAAACATCAAATGGGTCGGTTAAATTGAATTTCATTACGCCGAGTGCATTATCGCATCCGGTGCATTGGCGAATTCGGTAAGGGAAATTGCTGCGATTTAAAGACGGCCAGTCAATGGTATATGGGTCCATTATTTTTCCATGATTGTCGAGGATTTGCATATTCATTTGGTCAACTTTCGACGGTGCGCGTTTAAATACAGGTAACAGCTCATTTTTTGCTATTCTTGAGGGTACATTCCAATAAGGGTAAAGTACCACCTGGTTGCACCATGAAGAGAACCTCGGGGTCCGGGTAGCGGGTTTTCCTACAACTACCTTCATGCTCAATATTGATGTGTCATAATATAAATTGAGCGTAGCAGAAGGGATATTTACAACAACATATTTATTGAAATGAAAGTGTTTTATCCATCTGTAAAGGTTGATAGCCGTAGTTAGCTCAGTTACTTTCCTTTTGTTTGATGAATCAATTTGCTTATGCAGCGCGCTTTTTAATAATAGGTAAGTGCTATCGGCCGGTTCAAGTTTGGCAAAATGTGCCTGATGAGGAATATTGCCGTCCAGCTGCAGAAGCCATTGAAGGATAAAACTGTCGCTTCCTGTTTTGAATGAGCCGGAAATTTCATCGCTGGTGACAAGGTTGCTTATCCTGTCGCCATGATAAATATCGGCAGCGAAATCGGCTAGTGCCGCAGTGAACTGCCGTTCACATTGTAGAGAGCGCTCCGGCGTTAAATTACCGGGCAGTTCGTTTGGGAATTCATAGTTTTTTTTATTCAGACCATAGTATGAAGCGCTGTCAACTATTTTTAAAATAAATGTCATTGCATCCTGGTGCCTGCCGTTATACCAATAAGATGTTGTTTTCAGAGCTGTATAGAAGTTGTCTGCAAGCGTGTGGCCTTGGGCTTGTTGTTTGAATGTTTTTGTTTGTGCGATGGCCGGACAAGATCTCAACATAAGACAAACAAAACATACAGCTAATAATTGGGCGGAATGTATCATAAGCTGGTGTTTTACTTTTATATCGGTAATATTCTGCCAAACCTCGAATGGTATGCTTTTTCAAGTGTTTCTCTGTGGCTCGGATGGGCGATGCTGATCATGAGCCTTGCCCTTTGCTCCATATTTTTACCATACAGATTCACAATACCAAATTCTGTGGCAACATAATGTATGTGCCCCCTGGTTGTTACAACGCCCGCGCCTTCTTTCAGATTTGGGACTATCCGTGATATTCCGCTTGCTGTGATTGAAGGCATAGCAATGATAGGCTTACCTCCTTCTGATAATGCGGCGCCTCTCATGAAATCCATCTGGCCGCCAATGCCCGAATATTGGTATGTGCCGATAGAATCGGCACATACCTGGCCTGTTATATCTATCTCTATGGCGCTGTTGATAGCCGCAACCCTTGGATTTCTGCAGATAACATTGACGTCATTGACATAGGACGCGCTGAGGCAGTTGACAGACAAATTATTGTCAACGAAGTCATAAATCCTTCGGCTTCCTAGCACGAATGTGCTCACCGTTTTGCCGGGCAATACTTTCTTTAGTGAATTATTTATTGCGCCGTTTTGAATAAGTGGCAGCACCCCGTCTGAAAGCATCTCTGTGTGTACGCCGAGATTTTTATGATTGCGCAGGCATTGCAACACAGCATCGGGTATAGCGCCGATGCCCATTTGCAGGGTGCTGCCGTCTTCAATTATTGTTGCTACTTTTTCGCCTATTTTCCTTGTAGTTTCATCAGTCTTGGTGTTGTGATGTATTTCTGGTAGTTCGGCATCCTCCCAGATCATTGCGCTGAACCGCGAAACATGTATTGTTCCTTCGCCGAGCACCCGGGGCATACGTGGATTTACTTGCGCTATTATCTTTTTTGCATTCCTTGCGGCACTTACTGCAATGTCTGGCGATGTGCCGAGTGTGCAATAACCATGAATGTCAGGTGGTGAAACATGGAGAATGGCAAAGTCTATTTGTAGGATATTTCGGTCGAAGAGCTGCGGTATCTCGCTGAGGAACACCGGCAGGTACTCTCCATAGGCTGAATTCACCCATTCTCTTATATTTTCCGAAACGAACAGAGAATTCAGGTAGAAACTGTGTAATACCTCAGGCCTGTTCCAGTTTATGTTTCCGTACATGCTTATGGCAACCAGTTCTACCTTTTTAATTTCAGCCCCTCCGCGGTCCAGCAAGGCATTTAGCAGGCGCAGGGGAGTGGCAGCACCGCCGTGAATGAACACTCTGCTGTTGCTTTCTATTATGCTCACCGCTTCTTCTGCTGTAGTAAACGGTAATTCTAATGTATGGCTCATTTTGGCAAAAATATTGGTATGGTCCTGCAGGTGTAATGATACAAAACATTTTTTTCTATGATCATGATCATTCATGGCAGAAGAGTACACCTCGGTGCTGTTTAATCTGGCATTGGTTGCGCTTCAAACAGACGCTGGTTTTAACCGGATTTTTTAATAAAAGTTTATTTCGGGAGTCCAGCGGACAATAGTTCACCTGTCTGTTGACCAAAAGTAATCCGGGAAAGCTTGTCAGCGATGTTTTTCCTGACCATAATCAGTTTTTCTAT
>CANJQU010000052.1 GCA_947476485.1 Chitinophagaceae bacterium | reverse complement strand
ATGGATAACTTTATTAAATCGGTTGATGACAAGATCAGGGACATTTGTTTAACCCCTTACCTTTATCGAAATAGATACAAAAAGTACAGGGAAACATCGCTAAATAAGTTCCCCTACTCAATAGTTTATTTTGTCGATGAAAATGCAAAAACTATTTCAATAACGTCAATATACCACCATAAACGGAATCCTAAAAAGAAGTATAAAAAGTAGTTCTCGAGCCGATGAGTCCAACATACGCTGATATTGAACGAACAAACAGCAATAATATTACGCTAGGCCGAAGAAACGTTATCAGTAATGAAAATATTAAGCGTATCCGCGTCCATATGTACGTTGACACTTGCGAAAGCTTGCTGGCCGTTAGTGAATATTCAGGTAGTTTTCAAGTTATCCCCATCAACCTTTTAACCTTTTAACCTTTCAACCTTTTAACTTACTTTTGCCCCCCTGAATGCTGCATAAAGAACTTCTCTTAAAGGCCTACCGCCTCATGATGACCGCCAGGGCTATGGCGGAAATTTACGACGCCAACAGGCAGGTGTGCAAGTATGTACACAGCACATCGCGTGGCCACGAGGCTATCCAACTGGCCACCGGCTTCCTGCTTCAACCCTGCGATTTTGTTAGCCCCTACTACCGTGATGAAAGCATGATGCTGGGCATGGGCTACCGGCCCTACGAGATGATGCTGCAATTGCTGGCAAAAGGCGGTGATCCGTTTACAGGCGGTCGCGAATATTACAATCATCCTAATATCCGGAGAGCAGGTTTCCCGACCATTATACATCAAAGCAGCGCTACGGGCATGCAGGCTATCCCTACTACGGGTATAGCCCAGGGTATCCAGTACCGGGAAAAACAGAAATTATCCAATTACCTGGTTCCTCCGGTTACTATATGTTCGCTCGGTGACGGCAGTGTTACCGAAGGTGAAGTGGGCGAAGCATTCCAGTTTGCCGTACTACACCAGTTACCTATTATATACCTGGTCCAGGACAATGACTGGGGTATTTCCGTCAGCAGTGATGAGGCCCGCACCATGGATGCCTATGAGTTCGCCGCAGGCTTCAAAGGCATGGAGCGTCGCCGCGTAGATGGCAGCGACTTTACGGCTTCGTTCCTGGCTATGGAAGAAACCATCGATTGGGTACGTAAGAACCGCAGGCCGATCTTGATCCACGCCAAGGTTCCATTACTGGGCCATCATACCTCCGGTGTAAGAAAGGAATGGTACCGTACAGCCGAAGACCTCGCCAAACACTACGTTGACGATCCGGGGCCAAAGCTGAAAGCGCTCCTCCTTCAAAAAGGAATAGCCGAGGCTGAACTGACCAAAATTGAAGAAGAACAAAAGACATACGCCCAGAGCGAGTTTGATGCGGCTGTAGCCTCGCCTGAGCCCGATCCGGCAACTGTTTCGGATCATGTTTATGTGGCCACTCCGGTATTGTACGAAACCGGTGACCGCAGCCCGGCCGGCCGCGAAAAGGTGGTAATGGTAGACGCTGCATTACACGCAGTAGAAGAAATACTACAAGATCATCCCGAAGCCCTGTTTTATGGCCAGGATGTGGGCAAGCGACTCGGCGGTGTATTCCGTGAAGCTGCGACCCTCGCCGACAAATTTGGAGATAACCGTGTGTTCAACATGGCCATACAGGAAGCCTACATTGTAGGATCTACTATTGGCATGAATGCCGTAGGGCTTAAACCTATCGTTGAGGTCCAGTTTGCAGACTATATATATACAGGCATTAACCAGCTTGTTACAGAAATAAGCAAATCCTGCTACCTCAGTTGCGGCAAGTTCCCGGTATCCATGATACTCAGGGTTCCTATCGGCGCCTACATTGGTGGCGGTCCGTATCACAGTGGCAGTGTGGAAAGCACATTGGCCACAATAAAGGGCATAAAAATATGCTACCCCAGCAATGCCGCCGACTTGAAGGGGCTTATCAAAGCCGCTTTTCTTGATGGCAACCCGGTAGTGATGCTGGAACACAAAGGCCTCTACTGGAGCAAAGTACCCGGCACCGAAGATGCTAAAACCATAGAGCCAGCGCGCGACTACGTTCTTCCTTTAGGTAAAGGTGCTGTTGTGCTCGAAGCCTCACAGGAAGCTATAGACAATGGCGAGTCACTTTGTATCATCACTTATGGCATGGGTGTGTATTGGGCAAAGACCGCCGCAAAACAATTCCAGGGCAATATCGAGATCATAGATATCCGCACCATTTATCCACTTGACGAAGAGCTTATATTTAATACTGTGAAAAAGCATGGCAAGTGCATAGTGCTCACAGAAGAGCAACTCCGCAATTCCTTCTGCGAAGCAGTGGCTGGCCGCATAGCCCAGAACTGCTTCAAATACCTCGATGCACCTGTGCAAACCATCGGTGCGCTTGACCTGCCTGCAGTCCCTATGAATATGGGCCTGGAAGTAGCGATGCTGCCGAATGCGGATAAGTTGGCTGTGAGAATAGCGGAATTGTTGAGGTGGTAAAAAATCCCTTCTTTTCCATACTTTTTTATTAATTTGGCTCCTTAACGGGCAAGTAGCTATTTTGCCCGGTGATAAACTCATGATTATGCCTCTATTGAAAAGCATGAATACTATTGGATTTGCAGCCCTTGTTTTGTTGTGCACCACATCGGGAAATTTGAACGCCCAACTGATGCACAACCAATACCCATGTGCAGAATGCGCTGTGGGCGACAACAATGGTAACGACTTGAAAGGGTTTATCATCCGCAATAAAAGAGACCTTTACGAGAAAGGCGATAATGTAAACGCCGCATCAGGTAATACGTGGGGGTATATGCAGATAAGAAGCGCTACGGTACCCTCGGTCAATAAAAGCGGAGAGAAAAAGGGCGAAATGAACTACGCGGAGTCGATCATGGCTACTTATGCGCTGTACAAATCTAAAAACGGCGCACAAGCTACCTGGTGGGCACGCGAAACAAACAATCCCAAAGGGCCGCTTACCTCCAAAATGGTAAAAGAACAGGGCGATGCCCCCGAAATACCTATTGTACGCTACGAGACCATTACCAACGATCTTACTCCAAAGGCTTTCACCATTGTTGAGTACTCTAATAATCTATTCAACGAAAGAGATTATGACGTGCTGCTTAAAAACTACTTCCTGGTAGAGAATGGAGCAATTAAGAGCAGCGATGATTATAAATCCATCATCAGTTTTTACAACGATTTCCTCAAGAAATTTACCTACGTCGACGATCCGATCCTGGGCAAAAGGTCATTCATCACAATGCACACCACACCTGCCGGCAATAAATACATCGGCTATTTCAACATTGTGAATGATAAACTGGCCGGAAGGCTGGAAGCTGTTAATTTCGAATACCAGAAAGACAAGGAAACCCTTGTAAAGAAGATGTTTGCGAAGCTTACCGGCAGCATGGTATATGTATATGGCGATGACAACTTCGACCTGGAAAAACCTATTGTAATGTATGCACGCGAGCACGAAATAAAGCTAAAACGCCGTCACACCAACACTACCAAGAAATTCAACGAGGATAAATAAGACAACTGCAAATAGCCCACAGCAAACTATACTTCGATCTCTCCCTGCAGATAGGTCACTGCATGTCCGCTTATAGCAATACGGCTGCCATTGTTCTTGCACCAAAGATGACCTTTACGCTCCGAAAGCTGCATCCCCGTGAGCTCATTCTTACCCAATACATCTGCCCAATATGGCGTGAGTGTTGTATGCGCCGAGCCGGTCACCGGATCCTCATTTATGCCGGACTGGGGCGCAAAGAACCGCGATACAAAATCACTCGCGGTGCCTTCTGCTGTGACAATGATCCCACGGCAACCTTTAATGTTATTCAGCGCAGCAAAGTCTGGCCTTACATTCCTTACAGCCTGCTCCGACGGGAGCACCGCCATGTAGTCTGTTTTGCCCCGGTAAGTCTCCATCGGCTCTATGCCCAGCGCGTCTGAAAAACCCGCAGGCGCTGCAACCTTTTCAAAAACATCTGCCGGAAAATCCAGCGTGAGCATATCTCCATCACGCCTTACTTTTAATAATCCACTGAGCCGGGATGTAAATTTTATCTCCTGCTCGCTATACCCTCCATGGTTAAACAGCACATGCGCAGATGCCAGCGTAGAATGACCACATAGATCCACCTCGATCGCCGGGGTAAACCACCTGATCTCATAACTACCACCCGTCCCTACAAGGAAGGCTGTCTCTGCCAGGTTATTCTCCATGGCTATATGTTGCATCAGAGGTTCAGGCAACCACTTGTCCAGCAGGCACACAGCAGCGGGATTACCGCCAAAAAGCTTATCCGTAAACGCATCCACCTGGTACATCCTGATCTTCATAACCCTGCAATTAAAGTGAGCAAAGATACTCTTTGCAACATTACATGATAAACACTACTTCTCAGCAATTTTTCCACAAAAATCGGCACATGGCTACGAAACAAAAAGGCCGCCCCGTATTTGGAGGCAGCCCTATGATTAAGTTTATGTAAAAGCTTATGCTCTTGCAGTTGCGTGGATCTGCTTCTTTTCCTTGATACGTGCAGATTTACCCTGGCGCTCACGGAGATAGAACAGCTTGGCACGGCGTACGCGGCCTGATTTGTTCAGGATGATCGAGTCGATGTTTGGTGAAAACAGCGGGAACAAACGCTCTACACCAACGCCATCAGACATTTTACGTACAGTGAAAGTCTGTGTGTGGCCGGTACCCTGGCGTTTCAGCACATCGCCTTTGAAAGACTGGATACGCTCCTTGTTACCTTCAATGATTTTATAGTTAACCGTGATGTTATCCCCAGCCTTAAACTTAGGATGATCTTTCTTAGCGGTAAGTTGTTCGTGTACAAATGCTACAGCGTTCATTTCGTTATGATTTTTTCGGACTGCAAAGGTAATGAAAAAATAAAGATAAAATACTAAAAAATAAAAAAAATGATACCGGCGTCTTCCTGCGCTTCCCGGTTAGTCTTCCAGCAGGCCCGGGCGTCGCTCGGCGGTTCTTTTCAGCGACTCTTCGTGCCGCCACGCATCCACCTTTTTGGGGTCGCCGCTCATAAGCACTTCGGGCACCTTCCAGCCCCTGAAATCGGCGGGGCGGGTGTAAACAGGAGGTGCCAGCAAGCCATCCTGGAAGGAATCGAACAGGGCAGAAGTCTCGTCGTTCAGTACGCCGGGCAATAGACGCCCCACTGAATCAACCACTACCGCCGCAGCCAGTTCTCCCCCACTCAGCACATAGTCGCCTATAGATATTTCCATGGTCACAAAATGCTCACGGATACGCTCGTCTATACCCTTGTAATGACCGCAGATTATTATTATATTTTCTTTTAATGAGAGTGTATTTGCTGTTTTCTGGTCAAACAATTTTCCGTCCGGGCTCATATATATTACCTCATCATACTTGCGTTCTTTTTGCAAGAGATCCAGCAATATAGCCAGCGGCTCCGGCATCATCACCATACCTGCTCCTCCGCCAAACTGGTAGTCGTCCACCTGCCCTTGCTTATATGGGGTGTGGTCGCGCAGGTTGTGGAGATGAATATCCAGCAAGCCTCTCGCTTTAGCCCTTTTCATTATAGAATGATCGAAGGGGCTTTCCAGCAACTCAGGTAGAACGGTGATAATGTCTATGCGCATTTGTTATAGTCGTAAGTCGTTAGTCATAACCCGCCTACTGTAGGCAGGGATAGTAAGTCCGTGGAGTAATTTTCAAATTTGCACACTTTCAAATTTGTACATTATTTTGAATATATTTCAAGTAATCCGTCTGGCAGGTCCACATTTATGGTCTTCGCCTTTACATCTACCTTTTCGATCATCTGATCTATCAGTGGTATCAGCACCTCGGAATTATTGTAAATAACCCTTGCTAACCATTGAAAACCAGTTTGTGAGACATCTTGTATGTCGCCGATGATGCCTTGATTCTTGTCTATTACAGAAAAACCGATCCATAATAATGGCGACTGCCTTGCAAAGTCTGCAAGAATTACCTCATCGACATACACTTGCTTGGTTACTAATTTTTTAGCCGCTTCTATCTTATCAACATCTTCAACATTGATTATGTATTCCTTATCGTTATTTGCCTTGCACTGAGTTACGAAAAAAGGAATATAACTACCCTTCTGCATCTCTACCTGCAGCATATGTTCCTTCTTCAGCCAGGTAGACTTTCCGACCACATGAGTGAGGATCAATGAACCATTTAAGCCATGTGTGGCGACGATCTTTCCTATTCTTATCATTGGGAAACAAAGGTAAGATAACCTCCGTTAAAAGAATGAAAACGAGATGAATTACTCAGTTACAGTTATACTTTGCCAGTTGGAAAAGGACGGATTTTGCTTGCCACCTGCCGGATTATTCCGGTTACCTGCTGGGTCATATACCCACCTTATGTGATATTTTCCCGGGGTGAAATAGTAGGCAGCCGAGTTTATCTTTTGTACGATCTTGTCGTAGTTCTTCACATTCTCATCCAGTGGATCATAGGCAAAATCCATGTCATCTTCTCCGTCTATATCAACACGGTTTCCCTCTGCATCAATGGCCTCAAGGTAATAGTCGAAGCTGTGGAACTTCTTGTAGCCATAGTGCATCACGGTGCCAAAGTCCTGGCGCTTGCCGGTATGGTTCACCACTGTTACGATAAATATCAGGTTACTCGTATCTGAATTAAGGCTAATAGTAGGCCTTAAATTCTTAAGCTCTATCGTATAGTCAGGATTGCTCTTCTGACCATAACTTAACACTGCCGACAGGCAAAATAATATGATAAAAGCTACCTTTACTGAACTGATCCTCATATAACTAAAAGATGGCTAACGATTAATTCCTGCTATTTCCGCAACTACTAACGCCTCATTACAAAAATATAACAAAAAGTCGAGTTTTTCGGTTCGCAGTTTGTAACTCGGCTGATATTTAGGAACCTGGCCAGGCAAAAAAATGGAGCAGGAAAACCCCGCCCCATCACGCATCCGGAAAAAGAATTATTTTACCGCATCACAGCAAACTGCCTTACTATATTGCCGTTGGTTCCATTGAACTTTATAAAGTAGTTACCTGACGGCAGATCGAGTGGCAGATCAGCGCTGTAGCTGCTGCATGCGGGCACATCCCATTGGCGAATTATAGCGCCCTGCAGATTGTAAATCCGGGCGCTGAATGACTGCGGCTCACTCCAGGTAATGTCGGTGTGCAGCACCTCCCGTGCCGGTACAGGGTAAATTATAGCCGAACCACCATTTGCTGCAACTGTACTTAGTCCCGTTGTATATGTCTGATAGTAGTACCTGCTTTGGTTATCAGAGGTAGTAGATTGCCAGAAACCACCGATGTTCCACGACTGGCTTGTCTCGCTGGTAAGCAGGTTTTCACCGTTGTATGTATATGTATGCTTATTGTTGTTTTCAAAAGCCAGGGTACCGCTATTCCATATTTGGTACACTTCAACCTGGGGCAGTTGAGCAATAAAGCTGCTGAAAGTAGCAAGAGAACCATTTTCCCATATTGCGCCAATCCAGCTTTGAGCAAGGTCAGTTAATCGGTTGTTCATGCCATCGTAGGTATAAATATGCTGGTTGACATTATCCCAGGTACTGGAACCGGAGTTCCAGGATTGATTCACCTTTGTAAGCACATAAGTGTTGGTCGCATCGTACGTATAGGTGTATTTGTAGTCGTTGAGCCAGGCATGGGTTGCCGTATCCCAGGTTTGCCCGATTTCAGATGTCACTTTATTATTGATGTTGTAGGTGTACGTAGTTTGAAGGTTATTCACCCATAAACTGGTTGAAGAATTCCAGTTCTGGCGTATGCTTGTCAGCATATTATGTGCAGCGTCATACGTGTACAGGTATTTACTGACGTTTAGCCATGCGCTCCCCACAGTATCCCAGGACTGATTAATATAATTCTGCAAATTTCCACCGGACCAGGTATACACGTTCTCTGCTGCATTTACCCATGTGCTGGTAGACGCATGCCAGTTCTGGGCAACCGTTGTCAATACATTATCAGAGGCATCAAAAGTCTGGGTTTGTTTTGCGGAATTTGACCAGGTACTTGTTGTGGAATTATAATAATATATATAAGCATTATCAAACTTCAACTCTGTGCCGAGATGGTTAAGATCTCCGCCCCTTGAACCGGAATAGGTTAGCATGATTGAGTCGTATGGAACGAATACGGCACCGTCGAAGTTGAGGTCGGTCTGGGCAATGATCCTGGATATAGTTGCAGTTTTACGGGAATGTTTATCTGGAGATGCCGGATCTTGGCGAACGATGCTGCTATGGTTAATAATGCTTTGCAAGCCGCCATTATGGTCTGTGCAGCTTTGCGCATCAAGGTGCTGGGGAACTGAAAAAAGTAAAGCCGTTAAAAGTAAATTTATCGTTTTCATAAACATAGTTTTTAGTTGGTGATCAATAAAAGGACATTGAGAAAAATGGCATAAAATCCGTGCCATTGTGGTCCGAAGTACTGGCCCGCAGTAGTGCTTTGCCGGGTCAATAAGCTGTAAATAAAAGAATAGATACAGCAGCAGGCGCCATGGCAGATACAACTCTATCGTGCAGAAGCGGCATATGTAATTGGTGACTTTAAGGGGGAATTTTCATAAAAAAATGAGTTCTTGCCGCTCAATTACTACTTTTGCGCCAAATTATCTTTACTTATGAAGCGAAATGCTTTTTTGAGCATGCTACTGGGCGCGTCTATACTGACAATGAGCGCTAAACAGGCGGCTGCTACGATCACTTTTACCGAGTACACGCTACCCAACGGGCTGCATGTAATTCTGCAGGAAGACCATTCCACTCCCATAGTGGCAGTTTCCGTTATGTATCATGTTGGCTCCAAGAACGAAGACCCGCAACGCACTGGCTTCGCGCACTTCTTTGAGCACCTGCTTTTTGAAGGCAGTGAGAACATCAAGCGTGGCGAGTATATGAAATTCATACAGAGCGCGGGTGGGCAACTTAACGCCAACACCACGCAGGACCGTACTTTCTACTATGAAGTATTGCCATCGAACCAACTGGAACTGGGCCTGTGGATGGAGAGCGAGCGTATGCTGCACGCCAAAATTGACACCGTGGGCGTAGAAACACAGCGCAAAGTAGTGAAGGAAGAGAAGAAACAAAGCTTCGACAACCGTCCCTACGGCCAGCTTATTAATGTGATCTATGAGAATGCGTATACTAAGTATCCATATCGCTGGAGTCCTATAGGCAAAGAACAATATATCGACCAGGCTACCCTCGCGGAATTCATGAATTTTTACAAGACATTCTATGTGCCCAATAATGCCGTGCTGGTAATTGCCGGCGACATTAACGTGGCGCAGACCAAGGAACTGATCGCCAAATACTACGGCGATATTCCAAAGGGATCGAAGGCTATACCCCGCCCTACCGAAACAGAACCAGCACAGAAAGCCGAAAAACGAGTGACGTTTTATGACAATGTGCAGTTGCCCGCTATTATACTCGGGTATCATATACCCAAGCAAGGCACGGCCGACTACTATGCAGTCCAGTTGCTGACACAGTTGCTGGCAACCGGCAAGAGCTCACGTTTTGAAAAAGAGATCACCGACAAAAAACAACTGGCTGTACAGACAGCTTCCTTCGACCTTGGCAACGAAGAACCGGGATTGGCTATAATGCTGGGCATTGCCAACATGGGCGTTAAACCCGCCGACCTTGAAAATGCAATGGAAGAAGAAATAGAAAAAGTGAAGAAAGACGGCATCACTGAAGATGAGTATAAGAAACTGCAGAACCAGGCTGAGAATGATTTTGTAGAACAGAACCAAAAGGACCTTGGCGTGGCTACTAACCTGGCTACTTATTACACCTTCCAGGGCAATGCCAACCTTATAAATACTGAGCTGGAGCGCTATCAGAAAGTGACCAGGGACGATATAAAACGCGTAGCTAACAAGTACCTGGTGAAAGAAAACCGCCTCGTGGTGCACTACCTTCCGAAGACCGAAGAGCAAAAAGGAAACGACAAAGCCGCACCTAAAAAAGAAAACGCTAAACCGGCTCCTAAAACAGCGGCACCGAAAGCCCCCGCAACTAAAAAATAATTAAACTAATCGCGGCGGTATAAGCCGTACCAAATAAAAATATTTTAAAATGAAAAAGATAACATTATCCATTATAACAATAGCGCTGGTAAGCGTTGCATGGGCACAGAACGTGGACCGCAGCATGAAGCCAAAGCCTGGGCCTGCACCAGAGATCAAGCTGGGCAAAACAGAAAGCTTCACACTGCCAAACGGCATGCAGGTATTTGTGGTAGAGAACCACAAGCTGCCTAATATCGCCTGCAGCATTGAATTCTCTATAAAACCCGAACTGCAGGGAGACATGACCGGCTATCGCGACATGATGTCGGAACTTATGTTGTCCGGTACCACAACCCGCTCTAAGGATAAACTGAACCAGGAAATAGACCAGATGGGCGCAAACATAAATGTGAGCGATGAAGGTATCTCCGGCGGCGGATTAAAAAAGTATGCTGAAAAGATATTCGACCTGATGGCGGATATAGCCATGAATACGGTGATCAGCCAGGATGAACTGGACAAGGTGAAGAAAAAGACCCTTTCCGGCCTGGAGACACAGAAGAGCGACCCGGATGCAATGGTAAGGAATGTGAGCGCCATTGTGAACTTTGGCAACAACCACCCCAATGGAGAAATAGCCACTGAAGAGAGCGTTAAGAAAATAACACTGGCACGCTGTTCTCAATATTACAAAACTTACTTCCGCCCCAATGTAGCATACATGGCAATAGTGGGCGATGTAACACTTGCTGAAATAAAGCCCGTAGTAGAAAAATACTTTGCGAAATGGGAGAAAGCAGACGTTCCATCTGCCACCTATACTATACCTGCAATAAATGCAACAAAGCTGACTAAGGTAGCATTTGCTCCAAGAACAGGCTCTGTGCAGAGCGTTATAAGCGTTACCTACCCGGTAGACCTGGTGCCAGGTGCGCCGGATGTTATCAAAGCGCGTGTTGCCAATACCGTTCTTGGTGGTGGCTCACAAGGCCGTTTGTTTACCGGCATACGTGAAAAGCACGGATGGGGATATGGCGCCTATTCAGGCCTCCAGGAAGACATCCTCGGCGGGCATTTCAATGCTTCAGGCAAGTTCCGCAACGTAGTATCAGACAGCGCACTTGGCGCAATTCTGGACGAAATGCGTCTCATGCAGACAGATAAAGTAAGCGATACAACACTGCAAAATACCATCACTTACCTTTCCGGCGGTTTTGCCATAGGTCTTGAAGACCCAAAGCGTGTTGCTCAGTATGCAATAAACATTGAGCGTTATCACATGCCAAAGGATTTTTACCAGAACTACCTGAAGAACCTGGCGGCTGTAACCAGCGATGATGTGGTGGAAATGTCGAAAAAGTACATTCGCCCCGACCATGCTAATATAGTAGTGGCAGGCAGCAAAGAAGAAGTAGCTAACAAGCTGGCACGTTTCTCTGCCGATGGCAAGATCGACTATTATGACTACACTGGTAAATCAATAGTGCCTTCTGATGCTAAAGCAACACCAGCCGGTCTTACGGCCGATGTGGTTTACAAAAATTACGTAAATGCAATAGGTGGTGAAAAGGCAATGAAAGGTTTGAAAAATCTGAAAATGGTTTGCAACACCGAAATACAAGGCATGCCGCTTGTTATTACTATTATTAAAACAAGTGCCGGGCAATTCAAAGAGGCTGTAGAGATGAACAGCATGGTAATGCAGAAACAAATATTTGACGGTAAAAAGGGATATACCGAAGCACAGGGAAAAAAGGTAGATATGACTGCTGAAGAGATCGAAGAAACGAAAGAGCAGGTAGACCTGCAATCTGATCTGCACCCTGAAAAATATGGCATCAAGCGTACTTTAACCGGAATAGAAACCGTAGAAGGCGCAGATGCGTATGTTGTTAACGCTGTTGATGGAAAAGGTAAAAAGACCACCGAATATTATGATATAAAGACCAACCTGAAAGTCAGAGAGATAAAATATGAAAAAGGTGAGGATGGAAACATATCCGGCAAAACATCCGATTATTCAGACTACAGGGAAGTAGCCGGCGGTAATGGCTATAAAGTTCCCTATTTTTTCAGCGTACCCGGACCCGGAGTAAACCTGAATTTAAAAGTACAATCGGTAGAAATAAACAAGGTTATCCCTGCAAGCGAATTCAAATAGCAGGTAATAGTTTTTTATTTCGTGGTAGAGACGTTGCACGGCAACGTCTCTACTTTTTTAATAAGGTGGTTATCAATAAAAAAAACGTAGGAATTGCAAATATCAATCCCTACGTTTTTTTTTACACTCCTGAGTTTATTAATTTACAAGTGCCAGAAACTCCTGCTCAGTTAGTATATTCACCGTACCCAGTTTCTTTGCCTTTTCCAGTTTGGATCCTGCATCCTCCCCTACCACCAGGTAGTTCAGTTTGGCGCTTACTCCTCCTAATATAGAGCCGCCTTTATCTTCCACCATCTTCTCGGCATCGCTCCGCTTGAAGTGGCTGAGCGTGCCGGTGAACAAAAAGCTCTTTCCCGCCAGTTCGCCATCGGCAGCGCTTTCCCCCTTGTGCTCGTTCAGCAGATTCACACCTGCATCGCCAAGCTTTTTGATCACTTCCCTGTTTTCCTCCCGGGCAAAAAAATCAACAACCGACGATGCCACCTTCGGACCTATATCTTCCAAAGTCGAAAGCCGGTCAGCATCCCACGTATAAAACTCACGTACATCAGACACTGAATTAGCTAGCGTTTTGGCCGTCGTCTCTCCCACGAACCGTATGCCAAGCCCGAAGATCAGCCTGTTCAGTGGTTGCCTTTTCGACTGTTCAATTGCCTGCTGCAGATTAGTGATCGACTTTTCTCCAAATCCTTCCAGTCCCTTCAGTTTACTCCAATCGATATGGTATATGCCGGGAATATCCTTCAATATATCCAGGTCATAGAATTTCTGAACATTCGCCGCACCAAGCCCGCGGATATCCATTGCATCCTTGCTCACATAATGAATGATATGTTCCGCAAGCTGCACCGGGCAATTGATATTGATACAGCGCCATGCGGCTTCTTCCGGCTGCCTTTCTAATTTACTTTCACATGCCGGGCAATGCGTAGGGAACACTATTTCACGTTCGCTGCCATCGCGCAGTTCGGCAAGCGGCTTTACTATATATGGTATCACATCGCCTGCCCGCTCCACCAGCACTGTGTCTCCAATGCGCAGGTCTTTTTCGCGGATCACGTCTTCGTTGAATAAAGATACCGAGGTCACTGTGACGCCACCAATATGCACAGGCTCTATTTTTGCAACTGGCGTTATCGCTCCGGTGCGCCCTACCTGGAAGTCAACATCCGACAGTTTACTAGTCGCCTGCCGGGCTTTGAATTTATACGCAACCGCCCAGCGAGGATGGTGGGATGTTGCGCCCATCTTATCCTGCATGGCAAAGTCATTCACCTTTATCACAAGGCCGTCAACCTCAAATGGCAGGTCGTCTCTCCGCCCCTCAAAGTCATGACAGTATTTAATTACATCCTCAATGTGTGTGAACACCTTCATATCCGGGGCAGGCGATGGGAACCCAAGACTATACAATAGCTTCAGCGCATCGTAGTGGGTAGCTAGTTCAGCAGGGCGGCTCGCGCCCTCTGTAAGCGTATAACTACTGATGTGGTATAGTAGTGCATTCAGCCCGCGCTTGCGCACCTCCGACGGATCAAGTATCCGCAGCGTACCCGATGCCGCATTGCGGGGATTTGCCAGCGGCGACAAGCCCTCAGCTACCCGCTGCTTATTAAACGCATCGAAGACTTTCTTGTGTATCACTATCTCTCCACGTATCTCTATCTGCTTTACGCCATATTTCAGAAAAGCAGCAGAAAGCGGGATTGCGCGTATCTGCCTTATATTGGTAGTCACCTCCTCCCCCATCACCCCATCACCGCGTGTGGCCCCACGCGCCAGTGCTCCGTTATCATAAATAAGTGATATACCGGCACCATCATACTTAGGCTCAACACAATACTCAATATCATCAGTTCCGGCCAGTTCCCGGCAGCGTCGGTCCCAGTCGGTGAGATCATCAGCATTGTATGTGTTGTCCAGGCTCAGCATCGGCACCAGGTGGCTCACCGTGGGGAAACGCTCACTGAGGCCTTTCGCCACCCGCTGAGTCGGAGAGTCTGCGGCTACCAGTTCCGGGTTCTTTTCTTCAAGGTGTACAAGTTTTTTAAACAAAGCATCATACTCCGAATCAGAAAGAGTAGGTTGGTTCTGTACATAGTATTTCCAGTCGGCATAATTGATCACATCATGCAGTTGCACCATGATTTCTTCTGCGTTTTCGCCATCCTGCTTTAAAAGATATTTTGCCTGCTCATACAGGCGCTTTTCGTCTTGAGGAGTATACATGCTGCAAAGTAAAATGAAAAGCCTCAATTACGTTACCTGGCGATCGGCAAAAAAAATCAGCCACTCAGATAGATTTAATTTTAAATTCGTACCTTTGAAAACGTACTTACCATAAAACGCCGGTTATGACAGTGGAAATGAATAGTGAATTGCAACAATCAGCAACAATAGACAACACTCTATTTACCTTAACAAAGGAGCAACTGACCTTACTCGGTAAGCAACATGAGCTCCTGCTCATAGGCTCAAATACTTCCTTCAGTTGGGAAGAAGCCCAGGCGATCATCAGGGGCAATTAATTCCCTTCGGCAAATGAATAAACTCCTTAGAGCATTTGCAACTTTTTCACGCACCGAGCGTATCGGCCTGGTCGGTTTGTCCTCTTTACTTATACTGCTTATAGCCACCCGTGCTACCATGCATTTATGGGTGCAGCCTGCTGATGATGTAGATAAAGAGAAGAAACTAGTAGCCGCATGGGAAACTTTTAAACGCAGTCAGCCGGTTACTATGCCTGCTGATTCCACCAACAGAAGTGAATACGCCGATGCTTCTGACCAGGACGGAACGCCACTCCCCGCTATCATCAACATCAATACTGCCGACTCCGCCACGCTGGTGCGCCTGAAAGGAATAGGACCGGTGTCTGCCGCAAGGATAATTTTAAGAAGAAACACCAAGGGCCCGTTTACTAATGTAGACCAACTTACGGAAGTATGCTCCATACCCGCCGCTACATTCGGAATATTGAAGAAGCATCTTACTACCGCTGATTGAACGTTAACATGTTTTCTGACAATGGCAACATTATCTTATTAGTGTAATACAATATGCCATAGATTGGATTTTAGCTTATTTAGCGAATCTGCTCGTGCTTCAATAGCCGTCATTGTGCAGCGTACATAAGCATCGTGCCATATATCTCCGTTTTTGTTTAGTTCCGTTCAAAAAAATGTTGTAAAATTGCCTCCCAACTATTTGATATATCAGAAAACATGGATTTTAATTATACTGATGCACAACGTTCGATTGCAGAAATGATTCGTGATTTTGCAACAAAGCATATTCGCCCGCAAATGATGGAGTGGGATGAATCTCAAAAATTCCCTGTTGATCTTTTTCATAAAATGGGTGAGCTCGGTCTTATGGGCGTGCTTGTGCCCACAGAATATGGAGGCTCCGGACTTGGCTATTTCGAATACGTCACTGTGGTCAGTGAAATAGCTAAAGTATGCGGATCCATCGGGCTTTCGGTAGCTGCACATAACTCCCTTTGTACAGGGCATATCCTGTACTTCGGAAACGATGAGCAGAAGAAAAAGTACCTGCCAAAACTCGCCAGCGGCGAGTGGATAGGCGCCTGGGCGCTTACAGAAGCCAATACCGGCAGCGACTCCGGCAATATGCGTTGCACCGCTACCAAAGATGGCGATGACTGGATACTTAATGGCACTAAGAACTGGATCACGCACGGTATCAGTGGCAATGTAGCCGTAATACTTGCCCGCACTGGTGAACCACGCGGTAAAAATAATATCAGTGCATTTATCGTTGAGCGCGGTACGCCGGGCTTTGCGGCTGGTAAAAAAGAAAATAAACTGGGCATGCGTGCCAGTGAAACTGCAGAACTTGTTTTTGATAACTGCCGTATTTCTGATGCACAGAGAATGGGTAATGTTGGCGAAGGATTTTACCAGGCCATGAAGGTGCTTGACGGTGGGCGCATATCTATTGCAGCACTGGCGCTGGGCATAGGAAAAGGCGCTTACGAGGCATCTCTGAAGTACTCGAAAGAACGCCAGCAGTTCGATCAGCCGATCTCTAATTTCCAGGCAATAGCCTTTAAGCTGGCAGACATGGCTACTCAGATCGAAGCTTCCGAGCTGCTTATTTACCAGGCTGCAGATATGAAGAACCGCGGCGTGAAAATGACCAAGGAATCTGCAATGGCGAAATATTATGCATCTGAAATGTCTGTTAGAGTTTCTACTGACGCCGTTCAGATCTTTGGTGGCTATGGCTATACCAAGGATTTCCCGGTAGAAAAATACTACCGCGACAGCAAGCTGTGCACTATTGGCGAAGGCACTTCCGAAATTCAGAAGCTGGTAATATCCCGCGACATTCTGAAGTCTTAATTCAGTCCCGAGATCGAAATTAATTGAAGAATGGGGCAGTCGCCCCGTTTTTTTTATGCGTCATATAGTTCGAGTTTTCTTATAGCTTTGCCGTACTAAACTTCATTTGTGCACCGCAGATACACATTCTTTATTGTCTTGTTACTACTGTCGCATAGCCTGCACGGGCAGGTGATATCTTTCAAGGATACCGTAGATAGTTATAACGTTGCACGACTGAAAATAAATAAGACCGGCATGAAAGTGCTCGGAGCTTGGGGCATCGCCAATATTGCGGAGGGTGGCATTGGCTATTTTGCCGCCCGGCAGGATGAGTGGAAGTATTTTCATGGCATGAATGCACTTTGGGGTGTTGTAAATACCGGAATATCCGCGTTCAGCCTGGCAGGCACTCGCAGAGAGATGACACAAAAACTAAGCTATCAACAGGCATACGGACGATATCGCTCTAACAGGAAAATATATCTTATCAATTCCGGCCTTGACCTCGTATATATCGGTGCTGGTATCGGGTTGGTGAAATATTCAGAAAACACAAAAAACAACCCGGCGCTCTTCAGCGGTTTTGGAAAGTCGGTTGTCATCCAGGGCGCGATCCTCCTGATATTTGATAACGTTATGAATACCGCACATGGCCGCTACAGCGCGCTATGGTTCCGGATAATGAACGAGATACGCGTGAGCAACACGGGTATTGGAGTGATCCATTCGTTTTAGTGATTAAAAACCTACAGCAGTATATTATCTATCAACCGGATCTCCCCTATTCTCGCTGCAATCAGCGCCACCATTGGCGCATCTGTCTGGTAATCACCTAGTAAAGTAAGATCCCGGGCATCTGCCAGCGCCACATATTCCGTTGCAAGGCCTTTTGCTGCGAGCAGATCCTCGCATTCCTTTTTCACTATCGCAAAGCGGTCAGTTTGTTGTTTTGACTGTATCGACACCAGGCATTGATAAATTACGGCTGAAATTACCCGCTGCGACTCTGTAAGCCTTCTGTTACGTGAGCTCATTGCCAGGCCATCTGCTTCCCGCATCGTCGGACAAATGATCACATTTAATTTCAGCTCCATCATCTCCACAAGCTTTTTGAGCACCATACATTGCTGGTAATCCTTTTGGCCCAGGTAAAGACTAGATGGCTCCACTATCTCCAGCAAACGGGCAACTACCTGCCCCACACCCCTAAAATGCCCCGGCCTTTGCGCACCCTCAAGTATCGAATCCAGGTAACCGAAGTCATACGTTTTGAAATGCCCTTCGCCATCAGGATATATTTCGCTTACAGCAGGTAAAAAAAGCACATCGCAGCCTGCGGTCAACAGCAATTCTATATCGGCCTCGGTAGACACAGGATACTTCTCCAGGTCCTTTTTATCATTGAATTGGGTGGGGTTTACAAAAATACTGCACACCACAAGGGTATTTTCCTGCTTTGATTTCTCTATCAGGGAGATGTGCCCCGCATGGAGTGCCCCCATGGTAGGAACGAAGCCCACATTGCATCCTTCCGCTTTCTTTAATGATATATATTTTTTTATATCATTAATATTTTTGAAAATAACCATATAACTATTTTAGGCTTCGCGGGCAAAAGTACGGTTGGAATTCAATATTTTCGTAATTTTGCAGCCTGTTTTATTCTATTTAGTCTAAATTCAATTCTTCCGCATGTCTGCAGACACTAAGAAACGTGTTTTAATAATTGCCAACGAACTATCCCCTTATACAGAGTTTACGGATTTCGCGCAGATACTTAATAAACTTGCGATCAAGACCTTCGACTCAGGCCTTGAGGTCCGTGTGATCATGCCGCGTTTCGGAGTGATCAACGAGCGCCGCCACCGCCTGCACGAAGTAGTGCGGCTGTCTGGCATCAACGTAATTATTGACAAGGATGATTATCCATTGATAATCAAGGTGGCATCTCTGCCAAATGCCCGCCTGCAGGTTTACTTCATGGACAACGAAGATTACTTCAAACGTAAAGCAGTTTTCCGCGATGACCAGGATAATTTCTTCGATGACAATGCAGAACGCATGATATTTTTCTGTAAAAGCGCTCTTGAAACTGTCAAAAAATTCGGTTGGCCGCCCCACGTCATCCATTGTCACGGCTGGATGACTTCCCTGGTGCCGCTTTACCTGAAAACCACCTACAAAAAAGAACCTGTTTTCGGGTATTCAAAGATCATTTATACAGCGCAGGCAAACCAGTTCAAAGAAAAGCTGAACCCGAACTTCATGAAGAAGGCCCTTATAAGCAATGAAATAAAAGAAAAAGACCTTGAGCCATTTAAAGATGGCACAAATGGTGCTTTAACTATAGGAGCTGGCAGAAGTGCAGATGTTGTTGTATTCGGATCTGAGAAAATTGATAAGAAGGTAACTGACGAATTGAAACCAAGCCGCTATAAGAAAGTGCTGAAATATGAAACAGGATGGAAGGAAGATGTAACGCCTCTTTTAGAGCTATACAAAAGCTTAACAGAGTCTTAGTATTTCTTTCACCATCTTAGCCTTTAAATTTAACCGTTTGAAACGTCAATTATTCAGCCTTTCCTATTTTGTTCTTGCCCTTACCGCATTTGTTGTTTTAGTGAGCGGCTGCCGGGAAAATACACTGATCAGGTCTAAAGTCTTACCTGCCAACGATACTGTTGGCATCAGAACTGTAGCCCTCCCCTGTATTACACACACCTACTACGATGCGTTTGCAATTACCAGCACAGATATAGGCGGCATACCTATCTACCAGGGTGTAGGTGTTTATACCGATCCGTTTTTTGGCGTAATGACCGGCTCCACCTACTTCCAGGTAACTACCAACGATTATTACAATGTCTTTTCCGACATGAAAATCGATTCGGCGGTACTTATTCTGCCCTATAGCGGGTTTACTTATGGCGATACGGGTAACACCTCACTTACCCAAAGCTACCAGGTGTTCTACCTGCTCGATTCACTGGGCGATCCTGCTTTCGTTAATTACTTCGCCAACAGCACTAAACCGCTCGACCTATCCGATCCGCTCAGCGACCCGGTTACTGTGAATGTGCACCAGCTAAGCGATTCTTTCGGATCCAATATTTTAGCGGTCAACTCACCTGCCCTGCGTATCAGGCTCCGGTTGCCGGCGCTGATGAAAAATCTAAGCCCTGCGTTGAATATGCTGGCAACAAGCTCGAATCCAACACAGGATTTCTTTAATGCTTTTCATGGCATTTGCGTAATGCCTGCCAACACCCGCCAGGGCACCACAGCTATCCCCTATTTCCGGCTCGATGGCACGAACGCTTATGATAAAGCAGGGATATTGATATACTACCACGACCCATCAGTGACGCCTGCTCGCGATACAGATTTCATAGAGCAATACTATTTCTCCACCAGCAATTGCTCACATTTCAACAATATTACCCGCTCATATAGCCGCTACCCGGTTAACCAATTACTGCATTCCTCGCTGGCAAACGACAGCATCATCACGTTGCAGAATCAACCGGGCACAAGCATAGACATCGTTATTCCGGGCATTAAGTCGTTACCATCTGGGGTGATCAATAACGCCCAGTTGCAACTTCATCTTTTGCCAAATTACACCACCGATACTACCCTGCTGCCCGAGCGCCTTTACCCGATCGGCGTAGCAAATGCAAATTACCCGAGCGGCATGGGCGATGGTGTCGAATACAACCTGGCAGACAGGTACCCGATCACTAGCCTTTCTCCCCTGTATTTTATGGATGGCTTCTACCACCCAATAACCAGCGCAGGGGTCAACATGAGAACCTTTACTATCAACCTGCCACGGGAAGTAATGAACTCCATTGCCGCAAAGAATGATACAATTCATTTGCATTTGACCGGCACACAGGATTTCTATGGTGCATTTAGAATGGTAGCCGGCGGCGGATCTTACCCCGACACAGCATACCGTCCTAAATTAATTGTCGTATATTCAAAGCTGTAAAAACTAACTTCATTACTTCTATGTGTGGAATTGTAGGATATATAGGGAACAAGGAAGCTTTTCCAATTCTGATAAAGGGTCTGAAACGTCTGGAATACAGGGGTTATGACAGTGCCGGGATAGCGTTGATCAACGGTGGCATGACTGTATTTAAGAAAGCTGGGAAAGTGAGTGATCTTGAGAAGATCGTTGACCACAACCATATTACCGCGAATATTGGCATCGGCCATACCCGCTGGGCCACTCATGGTGAGCCGAATGATGTAAATGCACACCCGCATATTTCCCAGTCCGGCGATCTCGCAATTATCCACAATGGTATTATCGAGAATTATTCTTCCATTAAGGCAGAGCTTAAGAAAAGGGGCTATACATTCCACTCAGACACCGACACCGAAGTGTTGGTGAACCTCATAGAGGAAGTGCAGAAGACCGAAAAAACCACCTTAGACAATGCTGTGCGCATAGCGCTCAATGAAGTGGTGGGCGCCTACGCCATTGTAGTGCTTAACAGGAATAACCCGGACCAACTGATAGCTGCCCGTAAAGGCAGCCCGCTGGTAATAGGCATAGGCGATAATGAGTTTTATATCGCTTCCGATGCATCTCCTATTATTGAGTACACCCAGAATGTGGTCTACCTTGATGAGCAGGAGTATGCTGTTATTAACCGCAATGGGCAGTATTCTATACGCACCTTGGGGAATGTGGAGAAATCACACGAAATTAAAAAATTGGAATTTTCACTGGAGCTCATAGAAAAGGGCGGTTTTGAGCACTTCATGCTGAAAGAGATATATGAGCAGCCAAAAGCTATAGAAGACTCTTTGCGCGGCCGTATGAACGCCAGCAAGGGTTGGATAAAGCTTGGTGGCCTCAACGAATACATCACCCGCATAGATAACGCAGAACGATTTATTATTACGGCATGCGGCACATCGTGGCATTCCGGCCTTATTGGCGAATACCTGATCGAAGACCTGGCGCGTGTTCCTGTAGAGGTAGAATACGCTTCTGAGTTCCGCTACCGCAACCCCATCATTTCCGATAAAGACGTAGTTATAGCGATCTCCCAGTCCGGCGAAACTGCAGATACGCTGGCAGCCATCGACATTGCCAAAGACCGGCAGGCGCTCATTTACGGTGTTTGCAACGTTATAGGCTCGTCTATCGCACGTGCTTCTCATGCTGGCTCTTATACCCACGCCGGCCCCGAAATAGGCGTGGCATCTACCAAGGCGTTCTCTACACAGATTTCGCTGATCACGCTTATAGCGCTGCAACTTGCTACTGTTAAGGGTACACTTCCCACATCCAAGCTCCGCGAGATACTTTACGAACTGGAGAACATACCAAAGAAAATTGAAGAGACCCTGCTGCTTGATGCACAGATAAAGGAGATTGCTGCCATCTACAAGGACGCTACCAACTTCCTGTACCTTGGCCGTGGCTATAATTTCCCGGTGGCACTTGAAGGCGCGCTGAAGCTTAAAGAAATATCATACATACATGCAGAAGGCTACCCTGCGGCCGAAATGAAGCATGGTCCCATAGCATTGATAGACGAGAACATGCCTGTTGTGTTCCTCGCAACCAATAAAAGCGCTTACGAAAAGATCGTTTCCAATGTGCAGGAGGTAAAAGCCCGCAAAGGCAAGATAATAGCCGTTGTGCACAAGGGCGATACCCAGATACGCGAGCTCGCCGACCATATCATTGAGGTACCCGAAACAGAGGAGATACTATCTCCCCTGATCACTATTGTACCGCTGCAGTTGCTGGCCTACCACATAGCCATCATGCGCGGTTGCAATGTAGACCAGCCGAGAAATCTCGCCAAGTCTGTTACGGTGGAATAAACTCCTGCCGATTTAGTATACATTATTAAAGGCTACCACGCTTTCCGGTAGCTTTTTTTTGTGCCGGAAGGCTTAGCTGTATATCATTACCCACTCCATTGAACACCTGAATATTAGCCATTCAGCATCAATTATTTTTCCATGCTGGTGCCCTTACTCTATTGGCATGAAGTTTTTAATCGCAGAGTGTGCGAGTGACTGGTGATATTGATGACCCAAAACCATAAACTTATGAAATCGCTGCAGATCTTTTTAGTATCGTTAGTATCGCTAATGATCCTTACTCTTAGCAGTTGCCAGATTATCGGCGACATTTTTAAAGCAGGAGTAGGCGTAGGGATATTTCTCGTTGTTGCCGTAGTAGCCGTTGTGATCTTTGTCATAGCTAAGATAGCCGGCGGCGGTAAATAAAATGTACTATTTAATAACCAAAAAAAATAAAATCATGAGCAGAACAAGCTTTATTTCCGGAGCCCTGGTGGGCGTAGTTGCAGGCCTCTTATTGGCGCCACAAAAGGGCGAAGAACTAAGAGAGGAAATTGCAGACAATGCAAAAAAATGGAAGAGAAAACTCTACAAAATGGCCGGTAAATCTACATCACAGCTCTCTGATCTTCAGGAAATTCTGGAAGGCGAGATAGAAGGGCTGAGTGAAAATATGCGGCACCGGTTACGCACCGTCCTGAATGAGTCACAGGTTATGGTATAAGCAGCCTCTATGATATCGTTTGCTGTCTTTACAGGAAAGTTATATCATTAAAAAGGCGGGCAAATATTTCGACTTCGGCTCGTTCATTAAGAAAAGCCCTGCTTTAACCGGCGGGGCTTTTGCATATTCGACAATGCAGGCAAACGCCCTAAATATCAGTACATGCATGTGAAATAATGCACAGAAAAAAAGCCCCGCCGGATGGGCAGGGCTCTGTATAAAAAGCTATTAAGTTACACTTTAAAGTGTGAGAACGCCTTGTTGGCTTCAGCCATACGGTGCGTATCTTCTTTCTTCTTGAAAGCGCCGCCTTCACCCTTTGCTGCTGCTACTATTTCATTAGCCAGCTTATCAGCTATGGTCTTGCCGTTACGCTCACGAGAGAAACGGATGAGCCACTTCATGCTAAGGGATATTTTACGGTCAGGACGAACTTCCGCAGGTATCTGGAAAGTAGCACCACCAATACGGCGGCTACGAACTTCTACAGCAGGAGTTACATTTACCAGGGCGCGTTTCCACACTTCATATCCTTCTTCGCTGGTGATCTTAGATACCTTATCAAGGGCATCATAAAATGCGCCCAATACCACAGTCTTGTTACCACCGATCATCAGGCAGTTCACAAAACGGGTTACGTTTTTATCCTTGAACTTAGGATCTGGTGCTAATGGGAGTTTTTTTGCTTGTGCCTTTCTCATCGATTGATTGGCTTATATTAAATAGTTAAAAATATTATTTCTTCTTAGCTGCTGCTGCGCCGCCCTTTGCCTTTTCTTTCTTAGTACCGTACTTGCTGCGGCTCTTCTTGCGGTCTTTTACACCTGCAGTATCAAGCGCACCACGTACGATGTGATAACGTACACCCGGAAGATCCTTAACACGACCACCGCGGATAAGCACGATTGAGTGCTCCTGGAGGTTATGCCCTTCACCGGGAATGTATGCGATCACCTCTACTTTGTTAGTGAGACGCACTTTAGCTACCTTACGGAGAGCTGAGTTTGGTTTCTTTGGCGTAGTTGTGTACACGCGGGTACAAACACCACGGCGTTGTGGGCAGGAATCCAGTGCGCGGGACTTTGATTTTGTCCGCATTTGCTCACGGCCTTTACGTACTAATTGTTGTATTGTAGGCATTGCTAACGTTAGTAATATAAATTTTTAAATGGAGTGCAAAGGTAAAGCAAATAATTAAACCACCAAAAAGTTTTTAGTAATAAGTTGTGTTTTCAAAGTATTTTTTTGCAACTTTTTTCAACATTCGGCTCAAACACATAAAAAACACCGAAATATCCCTTAATACGCCCTCGCAAACAACACCCTTTCCTTCGATGGTTTACCGGTAAGCACACATTTACCTTCCTCCTGCTCATTATTCAGTGGAATGCAGCGTATGGTAGCCTTGGTGAGTTCCTTGATCTTCTCCTCGGTCTCAGGAGTACCATCCCAGTGCGCAGATACAAAACCGGCCTTTTCATCCAATACTCTCACGAAATCGTCCCAGGTATCTACCCTGGTCGTATTTTCATTTCTGAATTGAAGCGCCTTTTGGAACATATTCGACTGGATATCAGTCAGTAACTGCATAGCATGCGTTGCCAGTTTATCCAGCGTGATACTTTCCTTTTCCTTCGTATCCCTCCGCGCCACTTCGGCAACGTTGTTTTCCATATCCCTGGCACCCAATGTAATACGCACCGGTACACCTTTCAGTTCATATTCTGCAAACTTAAAGCCCGGACGTGTATTATCATCATCGTCAAACTTAGCACGAACGCCATTCTGCTTAAATGTAGCCATCAGTTCGGCCGCCAGGTTATTGATCTTCGCCTTTGCTTCCGGATCTTTATTGAAGATCGGCACTATAACTACCTGTAGTGGTGCTAATTTCGGCGGCAGCACCAATCCTTCGTCATCGCTATGCGCCATAACAAGTGCCCCCACCAGGCGGGTAGATACCCCCCACGAAGTTGCCCAAACGAATTCCCTTTTATTGTCCTTATCCTGGAAGGTAACCTCAAAAGCCTTGGCGAAATTCTGCCCAAGGAAGTGTGAGGTGCCCGCCTGCAGTGCCTTACCATCCTGCATCAGCGCCTCTATGCAATAAGTGTCTTCCGCGCCCGCAAAACGCTCATTGGCGGTTTTTACCCCACGTACCACTGGCAGCGCCATAAACTCCTCAGCAAAGGTTGCATAAACCTCCAGCATCTTCTTTGTTTCCTCTATGGCTTCATCCCTGGTTGCGTGAGCCGTATGGCCTTCCTGCCACAAGAACTCCGTGGTGCGTAGGAACAGTCGCGTACGCATCTCCCAGCGCACCACATTGGCCCATTGGTTAATGAGCAGCGGCAGGTCGCGGTAAGACTGTATCCAGTCCTTATAAGTATTCCAGATGATCGTTTCAGATGTAGGGCGTACGATCAGTTCTTCCTCAAGTTTTGCGTCCGGGTCCACGATCACTCCCCCACCGTTCGGGTCATTCTTCAGGCGATAATGGGTTACCACGGCGCACTCCTTTGCAAAGCCCTCCACATGGGCCGCCTCTTTCGACAAAAAGCTCTTTGGTATGAACAGCGGAAAATAGGCATTCTGGTGGCCGGTTTCCTTAAAACGCTTGTCCAGTTCATCGCGCATATGCTCCCACAAGGCATAGCCGTGAGGTTTAATGACCATACACCCTTTCACGGCCGAATAGTCGGCCAGGCCGGCTTTCAATACAATATCATTATACCATTGGGCATAATCATCTTTTCTATTTGTTAAAATTTTTGACATAATAAACCCAACACGTTTTAAGCAGTCTATTTATTGGTGAGGTGCTGCAAAAGTAGTAATTTCACTAAGCATTTTTACGTTTAAAACCATTCAAAATGAAACGTTACCTGTTGACCGCTTTATTGATCGTTGGAACTGGCGTTTTTGCCAACGCGCAAACCGATGATATTTATGCCACCGGTGCCGACCAGAGCGGCCGTGGCGACGACAGCGCCCGGAATGCACGTCACAGAGATAATACTGTGGCAGATAATAATGATCCCGATAACTATCAAAGTTATAATAATCCGGACGACTATGTGGACTATGATGACGACTCATATAGTTCCCGTATCAACCGTTTCGAAGACCCGTTCTACAATATGGGCTATTATAGTACTTTCTATAATCCTTTTTGGTACAACCGTTACTGGGTTGACCCTTACTGGGGATATAATCCCTGGTACAGCGGAGTAAGCCTAAGCTTCGGTACAGGGCCCTACTGGTATGGTGGCTGGGGCTGGAACTCATGGTGGGGTTACTCCGGATTTCGCAGTTGCTGGAATTATCCGTTCTATGCCGGCGGATGGTATGGGCATTGTTACAGCGGGTACTGGAACAGATACTATAACGGCTACGAAACCGGCTACCGTAATAATTATGCGAGCACAGGTTACGGCCCACGCAATACTATAGGGCACAGGATCTCCACCCACAGCGCAGGAACCGGCTTCAGGACCTCAAATAATAATAACCAGATCGGGCTCAGGACCTCGACCCTTGCTTCCGCAACCCATACCGGTATGGGTACTCGCGGTGGGTCGGTAGGAAACGGCAACCGTCCCGGCGGCACAATGTCTCATGGAGGCGCTACTCAGTCGCAGGGCGGTCCTGGTCAAAGTGGTGGCGGACGTGGTTTTTCCGGAGGTAGTCGTGGTGATAACGCCGCATCCGGTGGCCATCGCGGTGGTGGCTTCTTTGGCGGCGGACGTGGCGATGCCGCTGCATCCGGCGGTAGTGGTGGTGAAGGTTTTTCGGGCGGCGGTCGTGGTGGCGCTACCTCAGGCGGTCATAGAGGTGGCGGTTTATTTGGCGGAGGCCGTGGCGATAATGCAGCCTCAGGCGGCCATCGCGGCGGTGGTTTCTCAGGAGGTCCAGGTCGTAGCGGCGGCACCACACCATCCCGTAGTTTCGGTGGCGGTGGTGGCAGCACTCCCCGCAGTTTTGGTGGTGGTGGCGGACGCAGCTTTGGTGGCGGCGGCGGGCGTTCCGGTGGTGCATCCGGTGGTGGCGGTCGTTCCATTGGTGGTGGTGGCGGTCGTTCCATTGGTGGTGGTGGCGGTCGCTCCGGCGGTGGCGGCCATAGCGGAGGCAGTGCCAGTCACGGCGGCCGCAGATAATTTCACCATCAACCTTTTCGAATCAACCCATAAATGATGATCTTATTAATGCAGGCATTGTTACTTACGGTGATAGTGCCTCTTTTATTTTAGCTGCAACCCAGGGAATAGTTAAACATTTTGCACTTCTTTACTGTCTTAAACGCTCTCATGTATTTCCCGTCTAATAAACAAAAAAGTATGCGCGATCTTCGATTTGCCCTGCTATCTGCCATGATCTTTACCTCTGTTGCAGCATCAGCACAAGACGTTAACGAGGCTTATAATATTTCTAACACTACTGTACAGGGAACAGCACGATCCATGGGATTTGGGAATGCCCTCGGCTCTGTGGGCGGCGATATCAGCGCGCTGAGCGTAAATCCGGCCGGGCTGGGCATTTACCGTAGCTCTGAACTGACTTTTACTCCGTCCTTAAGGATCAATAGCGCCAGTAGCGACTATACCGGGATTAACACTATCGACAACAATACCCATTTCAATATCAACAGCTTTGGCCTCGTATTCACCGACGCGCCTAAGGGAAAACGATACGAACGCCGAAACTGGAAAACTGTATCCTTCGCTGTGGGCATGAGCCGTCTTGCTGATTTCAACCGTCAGTATACCTATACTGGCAAAAACACCGCCAGCTCTGCATCACAGGCATTCGAATCAGCGGCAAACCAGGACCCCGGCAATGCCCTGTCCACAACCCCGAATAGTTCATTGGGCTACATCGGGTATAATTCATATCTCCTCAACCAGGATCCCATTACCGGTCAGTTCTATTCTATAGTACCTTTCAACGGCGGCGTTGCCCAAATGAAAAGTGTTCAGGAAAGCGGACATATAGACGAATACACAATTTCCCTGGGCGGCAACTATAAAGAGAAGCTGATGTTGGGTATTACAATAGGTATTCCTGGCCTGAAATACCACCGTTACTACTCATACCAGGAGAAACTCGCAGATGGTAATACCGCAAACAACCCCTATGGTTTCACCTCATTCAACTACAACCAGTCGCTCGACATCACCGGCACTGGCGTTAATGCCAAGATCGGCGCCATTTACAAGATCAGCAATGCATTCAGAATAGGTGCATCTTTCCACTCACCTACTTATTATGCCATATCAGATTTTTCAAGTCCCGGCATCCTGACGGTGCACAATGATAGCGCTGTGGAACTCACTGGCAGCAACGGCTACCTGCCGGAAAACCAGTTCGACTACACACTCACAACCCCTTGGAAGGCTGTGGTAAGCGCCACTTTTATCCTGAAGAAGATCGGCTTCATCACCGCCGATTATGAATACGTTGATTATCGCTCTATGCACTACCGTTATCCTTTAGGTTTTGAAGCAGAACAGACCGATATGAACCAGGCCATTAAAAAGACCTATCAGGGTGTTTCTAACTTCCGCCTTGGTGCAGAAGGCCGCATCACAAAGATATTTATGGTGCGCATAGGCGCAGGCTATTACGGCAATGCATTTACAAATTATGGCGAGGCCAATACCCTCAGCTATACTACGCAGCGTATAGACGTCAGCGGCGGCCTCGGCTTCCACTTCAAACACTTCTTTACAGATCTTGGGGTTGTGCACAGCATGTACCAGGGCATCCAGCACCCTTATGGCATCGACTACAACTATGTCGTTACCGGCTCACAGGTTGCCCTGCCACAAGCCACGATAAACTACGCAATAAATAACGTAGCGCTGACGCTGGGAGTGAAGTTTTAAGGCAAAGGTCAAAACGCAAAACCATAAAGGGCCGTAGCACCTGTATCGTACTGCTTTGTAAACCCGAAAACTTTTGGCTTTTTACTTTTTACTTTTGAATTGAAACAAGATATTCCTGCAACATCATTACCGCACTCACGGCATCGATGAGCTCCTTTTTTTCGCGGTCCTTTTTCTTCAGTCCCATTTCAGATATGGCTTTGGATGCCATTTTAGATGTCATGCGCTCATCCGTCTTCTCCACCGGCATATCAGGAAAAACGTTTCCGAATTTCACAATAAATTTCTCAACCAGCGGCGTAGCATCCGTAGGTGTGCCGTCCATATTCAAGGGATAGCCTATCACTATTTTCTCCACCGGTTCTGCAGCAATATACCTCTTCAGGTATCCGATCAGCTCCCCTGTATCAACAGTATCGAGCGCGGTGGCAATGATCTGCAACGGATCGCTCACCGCAATTCCCGTCCGCTTCTTCCCGTAATCCAATGCTATGATTCTTGCCAATTTTTGAATTTTGCCTTTTGAATTTTGAATTTGAAACCTACTTGCTCTTCAACGACTTAAACACCACCGTATTATGCTTCTTCAATATCTCCCGCTCCATTATCCGCAACTCTATGAACTTCTTCTGCATCACACTCTGCGTCAGCGGGTCCTTCTCCACGCTTAACTTGGCCGTAAGCTGATCCTGTATAATAAGTATCTTCTTCAACTCAAAGTAAGACAGCGTGCTGTCCACATCATTCACATAGATCATATTACTGTCTATATTGTCTATGCCGTACTTCAATTTCCATTGGCTGCTTATATCCTGCCGCGGATGCAGTATCGACGCCATTTTATCCCGTATCGCCTGGTCGGGATAGTTGATAAAATAATGCAGCTCCGGCACATTCCCGAAATGGTGATAATGGTCCATGTACTCAACAAACAGCTTATTCACCAGCGGGTCTGCCAGCAGATTGGGTTCTACACGTGTTTCTATCAGGTGGGCCACACTGTCATAACCCTCATAAGGCTGGTGGCCATATTCTATCAGCACCCTTAGCAACTGCCACTCGTGCTGATCCTCAGTTGCCGGGGCCACTACCTCCTGCTCGTTCGGCAGGTTCAGCGTGTCCGGCCTGGGCAGCGCCTCCTCCTTTCTCTGATGTTTCTGCTCTCCCTCTATCCGGTCCCTGATGTACTTGTTTACCAGGTTCACAAGACCCGTCTCATCCACATCCAGTTTCCGGGCAGCCTCCCTTATGTAGTGGTTCTGCAGCGAGAAATCCTCCGCCTTGTTGATGCGCGATATGCTCTCCGCTATCTCGTTCACCAGTTTCGATCGCCGCACCGGGTCCGTACCCGCATCATTCATCCCCACCTGCAGGCGGAAGCTGATCACATCCTGCTTATGTCCCTTTATGTATTCATGAAATTTTTCCGCGCCTCCCTTCTGCACAAAGCTGTCCGGGTCCTCACCCTCCGGCAGCAGCACCAATTGCACATTAAAGCTCTGCGACAGCGCCATATCCAGACCACGCAGCGCCGCCTTAATACCCGCCGGATCACCGTCATACAGTATCGTCAGGTTCTTCGTCAGTTGACCTATCACCCGCAACTGGTCCTCCGT
>CANJQU010000051.1 GCA_947476485.1 Chitinophagaceae bacterium | reverse complement strand
GTTGCAATGCTTTGATTTTCAATTAAATACAATGATTATTTACATTTTATTATCAATCTATTTTTCCTATTTTCTGAGTATATACATACGATATTTATGAATAAATGTATTGGATTATTTTTGTTAGTAGCAATCCCTTTTTTATCGTTCGGGCAATCAACTCCTTCCCAGGATTCCGCATGGCTGGTTACTAATTATACCAAGAAAGAAGTATATATAAAAATGGGAGATGGAGTGAAATTGTTCACTGCCATCTATATACCAAACGATACAACACACACTCATCCAATTCTTATAAACCGCACACCCTACTCTATTGGTCCATATGGCGAAAATGCCTTTAAGCCGTTCTGGTACACACCCTATATGTCATATTTTAGGGATAATTATATCATGGTGCTTCAGGACGTGCGGGGCAAGTATATGAGCGAAGGCGAATTTATGGATGTGCGCCCCTATCGTAAGAAGGCGGAGGGTGTAGACGAGAGCACAGATACATATGATGCAATAGATTGGCTGCTTAAAAATGTGAATTATAATAATGGGAAAGTGGGCGCATATGGTATTTCCTATCCCGGGTATTATGCTACTATGGCGGCGATATCCGGTCATCCTGCACTGAAAGCCGTTAGCCCGCAGGCACCGGTTACAGAGTGGTTTCTTGGGGATGATTTTCATCACAATGGCGCATTTATGGAAATGGACGGCTTCAATTTTTACAGCTCATTCGGCAAACCCCGCCCTAAACCAACAACCAGTAATTCAGGTGGTTTTCAATACTATACAAAGGATAACTACAAATTCTATTTAGAGGTAGGCACATTGAGAAATCTTGCCAGCCTGATGGGTGACAGCATTAAATTCTGGAAAGATATATACGCCCACCCAAACTATGATTACTTTTGGAAAGAGCGCGATACACGTAATTATGTACATCATATAGCAGATGGTACCGCCACTCTGGTAGTGGGCGGACTGTTTGATGCAGAGGATTGCTATGGCGCGTGGAACCTGTATCGTGCGATTGACGAAAAAGCACATAACAGCAATAAGCTGGTGATGGGCCCATGGAGCCATGGCGGATGGTCGAGGGGATCAGGTGAATATTTAGGGAATATCCGGTTTGGCTCTAAAACCTCTTCCTGGTATCACGATAACATAGAAAAACCTTTCTTTGACTTTCACCTTATGGGCAAAGGAAGTGTGGATGATATAAAAGCAGCCAACATTTTCTTTACAGGAGCTAATGAATGGCGGAAGTTTGAAAAGTGGCCACCAGCGGCCGCGGCAGATAAAACGATCTACCTGCATACTAACGGGTCGCTAAGCTGGTATATCTCCCCCACTGCAGGCGAAGACATATATAACAAATACACCAGCGACCCTGCCAGGCCGGTACCGTATGCCGATGGTGTGCATTTTGGGCGCACCAAGGAGTATATGGTCGATGATCAGCGATTTGCGGAGCGCCGCCCTGATGTCCTGACCTATAAAACAGACAGCCTTGAAGAAGATGTGACGCTGGCGGGACCAGTAATTGCAGACCTTTATACATCGCTGAGCACTACAGATGCTGATTTTGTGGTGAAGCTGATAGATGTGTTCCCTGATAATTTCACGTATAAAGAAGAGGGCGAGGGCAAAAAAAACAGCCAGTCCTACCCTATGGGCGGATATGAAATGCTGGTAAGGGGTGAGATCATGCGCGGGCGCTATCGCAAAAGTTTCTCTGAGCCTGAGGCATTTACGCCCGGCGAAATAACCGAAGTGAAGTATACCCTGCCCGATGTGGCGCACGTTTTCAAAAAGGGGCACCGCATCATGATCCAGATACAGAGCAGTTGGTTCCCACTGGCAGACCGGAACCCGCAACAGTTTGTGGACATCTACAAATGCAGCAGCAGTGATTTTGTGCCCTGCGATATAAAGATATTCTGCAGCAAGGACCATCCATCAGGTATCATACTCCCGGTGGTAGGGAGGGATTAGGTGATAGGTTGATAAGTTGGTAAGTGCTGTGTATTTATTCCTTTATCACCTTCTTTACTATTTTTGAGCCATCATAGTTTATGATTGTTACCAGATACAGGCCTGTTGCCAGGTTCCCGATTGGAACGGTGGCGCTGGGTTCATTGTACTTGCCATTGTATACAATGTGGCCTACATAGTCGTTGATCGTTATACTCATGATAGATTTAGATCCGGTTATCGTCAGTTCGTCGTGGGCGGGATTGGGGTAAATACTGACAGTAGTCTGCGGTAGTTCTGAAGGAACGGAGAGCTGAATTGTCGGGTTTAATTTTGCGACATAAATGTGCCGATAAGTATCGCTGGTACAATCCAGTACGTCGGCACCGAACGTAACCGTTGTACTACGGCAACCTCCGGTAATAAAGATATTTGTTCCCGAAGAGTCGACTGCAATTGACGAAGCAATTTCGAAGCCAGTTCCTCCGGCGTGTGTAGCCCATTTCAAATTACCGGTATTACTATACTTGGCCGTAAGAATATCCTCATCTCCGGTAGCCGTCATTGAGTAAGTCCCGATAACTATACTGTCGATGTAACCTCCAAAGACGTACACATTTCCGGAATCGTCGGTTCCGGCAGAAGAAATACCCGAAGGCCCAATTATGTTTTTTGTCCAATGCTCATTACCAAGCGAATCGAATTGAGCAAGGAATCCCCAACCGTATCCCATGAAACCAGTGTCAACAAGAACATCCACCCCTATAACGAGGGTATCAAAAAACACCCCGGTTGCAATAACATTACCCGATCGATCTGTTGTAAGACCAAAAATGTCGGCCAGTATGCCTTTGGTCCACATTTGATTTCCTGAAGCATTGTATTTCACAAGAAAGGAAGCGTTACCTGTAGCATCGATCGTGTCAGTGCCGAAAATAAAATGAGGATGGTCTTCATAGCCACTAATAAATACATTACCATAATAATCCGTCTTAACAATGCCATTACCAGATGCGGTACCAGTGGAAGATTGACGTCCCCACAAGGCATTGCCTGAAGCGTCAAATTTTCCAATAAAAGTATTATAAGAGTACAAAGCCGGAGGAGGGCTTCTAAGCGTATCGGCGCCGAAAACCAACCAATCGGCACCAAAACTGCCTTCCATGAACACATTGCCGGCATTATCAACGGCTATTGCAAATACTATCGTCCGGCACGAATCTGACCCCGGTGGAGTTCTGGCCCAGATTATGTTTCCACTGGGGTCAAGTTTTGCAATATATGAAGATCCACTCCCTGGGCCAATAACAAGCGTATCGGTACCAAGGATAAATGGAGAAGCACTGATGCCACCACAAATGTATATGTTGCCTACAGCATCAGATGTCATTCCTTCAATATCCAGGGTGCTGTCATTAATACTCTTTGCCCACATCACATTTCCGGCCGTATTATATTTTACCAGATAATTTCCCAGGCCAACATTCGTAAGACCACCGTTATAAATTGTGTCCGCGCCAAAAACGATATAGTTGCCATTGAAATTACCAGCGATGAGCGAATTGCCATATGCATCAGTGACTATATGTCTGCAGGAAGCTCCGGCGTTGGAGTTGCCCATTCTACCCCACTGCCATACCTGGCTGTGGCTAACAAATGGCATTAAGAAAAAAGAGACGATCAGGGTGTAATGAATGATGCGGGTAAATGAAAATACTTTGTTCTTTCTCACTTTAGGTTGGTTTATGGGTATTATAATACCTGTCTATGATATGATAGACGAATAAATGGTGGAGTTTGTTAGTAAAATAAGCAAATTCTTTATCGCCTCATTAAAAACATAGAAGGAATGTGCCGCCACATTCCTTCTATAACATTATATTAAACTGAGTGGAGTACTCGACCTCACCCTCTCCTTCAGGAGAGGGCCGGGGTGAGGTTATGCCAGTACCCCGCCATACATTTCCAATCTCAGGGCTTTTACCCTGTCGTTGGTAACGTATTCGTCGAAGTTCATTTCACGGTCTATGAGGCCGCTTGGTGTTAGTTCCAGTACACGGTCGGCAACAGTGTTGGTCAGCTCATGGTCACGCGAAGTGAAGAGGATGGTACCCCTGAAATCCTTCATACCATTGTTGAGCGCAGTGATACTTTCCAGGTCAAGGTGGTTGGTAGGCTCATCGAGCAGCAGCACATTGCCTTTCAGCATCATCATGCGACTGAGCATGCAGCGCATTTTTTCGCCCCCGCTCAGTACGGTTGATTTTTTCAAAGTTTCTTCGCCGGTGAACAGCATACGGCCCAGGAAGCCACGGATAAAAGTCTCGTCTTTTTCTTCAGAATACTGGCGGAGCCAGTCAATAAGGTTGTTATCGGTATCAGGGAAATACTTCGTATTGTCCGAAGGAAGGTAAGTAGTAGTGGTGGTCACACCCCAGCGGAAGGTGCCGCCGAAGTCCTTGTCATCTCCGGCTAGTATCTCGTAGAATGCACGTGTAGCAAGGGAGTTGGAAGAAAGAACAGCAACCTTTTGTCCCCTCTTAAGATCGAAAGTGATGTCTTTGAACAACACTTCGCCTTGGAATATTTTGCTCAGACCCTTTACTTCGATGATTTGGTCGCCGGCCTCGCGTACCTGGTTGTTGAACAGTATTGCAGGATACTTACGATTGGATGGACGCATATCATCCAGCTTTATCTTGTCAAGCGCTTTTTTACGACTGGTAGCCTGTTTTGACTTTGATGCATTGGCCGAGAAACGGGCGATGAACTCTTTAAGTTCCGCTATCTTGTCTTCAGACTTCTTATTCTGGTCGCTACGCTGCTTCAATAATAGCTGGCTGCTCTCGTACCAGAAAGTATAATTACCCGTATAGGTATTGATCTTTCCAAAGTCTATATCTGCCACATGCGTACACACGGTATCGAGGAAGTGACGGTCATGCGATACAACCAGTACGATCTTGTCGTAGTCGGCCAGGAAGTTCTCCAGCCAGATCACTGTTTCCAGGTCAAGGTCGTTGGTAGGCTCATCGAGCAGGAGTATGTCCGGGTGGCCAAACAGCGCCTGTGCCAGCATTACCCTCACCTTTTGGTTGCCGTCTATGTCTTTTACCAGCTTGCTGTGGTATTCTTCTTTAATGCCAAGGTTGCTCAGCAGGGTCGCAGCATCACTCTCGGCGTTCCAGCCGTCCATTTCGGCAAAAAGCCCTTCCAGCTCTCCTGCCTTTATTCCATCTTCTTCGCTGAAATCTTCTTTGGCGTAGATGGCATCCTTGGCCTTCATTACCTCGTACAAAGTAGTATTGCCACGTATCACGGTGTCCAGCACTGTCACCTCGTTATATTCATGGTGATGCTGCTTGAGCACGCTCATGCGCATACCTTTGCTGATATCTACCCTGCCCGTTGTCGGCTCTATCTCGCCGGATATGATCTTAAGGAAGGTAGACTTCCCCGCTCCGTTGGCCCCAATGATGCCATAACAGTTACCCTCTGTGAATTTCGTATTCACATCTTCAAACAGCACGCGCTTGCCATAGCGAAGCGATAAATTATTAATTGAAATCATATTGCAAAGTCAAAATTCAAAAGTAAAAAGTCAAAACCTCAATACGTGTTAAACGTTTCATTTTCGGGCTGCAAAGGTACGGATAAAAAGTAATCTATTGGCGGACTGCGGAAGGTATTAATTGAAGAACGGGAAGATTAACATGGAATTAATTCCTTAGAAAAATCTGGGGCACACTGTTTTTTTGTACCCTGAGTTTTTAGGCACATGGGCAGAAATGCTCAGCGTTATCTCCAGTCCACCCTGTCTTTGGCTGGCCTCTTTGAGGCTGGATGTATTTACGTCGTAGCTCACGCCAATGCCGAAGCCCTGGACTTTCATTTTAAATACTGGTATGATGGCATCGTTCATCCGGTACAATGCGCCGGCATAAATTTCGAAATCAGTGTGTGAGGAATAGGATTCCGGTTTTTGCCAACCCAGGAGACCACCAAACATCGATTCATTGTAAGTTCCCTGCTGCGCCCAGTTGGCGTGCAACTGAAATACAATTGTTTGGCTGATGTTATGCACCATATCGGCATTTACATTCCACCGGATGTTATTAGTGATATTTCCGGAACGGTAGTAGGAGAATACAGGCTGCGAAAAATGGTACCCGGATACGCCCAGTATGTACGATCCTTCATTCTGATCATTGGGACTGAAATTGAAATTTAAACCTGCCCCCAGGTCCATCAGGGTCATTTTGGGCGCAGGGATATTCTCGAAGGTGGCATTGTAAGGGCTGAATACCCCACCCTGGAACTGGTTGTTAAAGGTCGCCTTTGAGGGATCAAAGCTATATTGCAGGTAGCCGCAGGTGACACCAAATGAGAGGTAAGCATTGTTGTTCTCGTCGATGAATTTATTAAGGCATAAGGAAGGATAAATACCTGTTATTTTCTGATCAAGGTCGCCGGCCTGGTCGGCAAAACCTAGCACCCCGAAAGTGATAAAATCCCGGGACATGCTGCCCAGAGGAAACCGGTACTCACCATCTATGAGCGCTGTCTGGTATGGGTTTGCAATACTGGCCCACTGGTTCCGGTAGTACCCGGACACTTTAAAGTTCTCAGCCGAAACGCCCATCAGTCCGGGGTTTCGCAGAATAGTGGTTTCGTAAAACTGGGAGAAGTGAATGTCGGCCTGGGCGTATAACACGTTCCGGGTAGCGGCGAGGCAGGTGAGCAGGAAGTAAAATAAGTGCTTTGTTTTCATATCCGTCTTTACCTGATGATCGTTACGCTACCCTTTTTGTTTGTCATTACTCCATTTTCGCAGACGGCGTCCACTATCCATACATATACGTCCGGTCGTGGTTTTTCTCCCTTAAAAGATCCGTCCCATGCATTACTGGCGTCATTTGGGTAAATATTCTCGCGTTCAAACATAACCTCGCCCCAGCGATCATATACCCGGAAGGACTTTATCGTTTTCACATCTACACCGCTGCGTGGGTAAAAAACGTCGTCCTGTCCATCTCCGTTAGGGGTAAAAGCATTGGGCACAAACAAAGACTTGACGCAGTCGCAACCTGCATTTATACGGAAACTGTCCGTGCAATACGCCTTGCAATTCAGTCCACCCTTCACCCAATATAACCCACTGTCGGTAGCATTGTAGCTACTCCCTGCATGTCCGTTGCTCCATGAATAGTCTGTGTACCCGGGCGATGCGGTAAGTAAATTGGCCTGGCTCAGACAAAGCGCTGTATAGCTATGCTTGTATGTAATTGAATCTTTGTCCAAAGAAGCGAACTTAGTGACATACATGAGCTCTGTAAGACTGTCTGCAAAAAGCGAATCAGCAGCAACTACAAGGGAGCCTTTCCAGTTATCGGCACACATATATACATTCCCCGTTGCATCGCAGGCTATGCCGTTCTGGTCATCACCGCCACTTGGCAGGATCGCAGACCCTGCATAGGAGCCGAAAGTATTGTAGCCGGCAATAAATATGGGGTCCGGGCTGGAAGCCGGCGTATTTAAAATATGCCCGTCAATATTAACTGAATCACCCTTCATAGCACCGCTCACCCAGATGGTACCACATTTTGACATAGCTATAGAATAACCCCACGCCCCACCCTGCAACGTAGGTCCGAATGTGGCAGCAGAGCTTATGGTGCGGGCCCAGCTTACATTATTAGAAGGGTCGAATTTAGCTAAATACAATGACCGCCAGCCCGGTGTAGGATTAGTAATGGTACTGCCATTGAAGGCTATGCTGTTCTCTTTAAAAGATCCGGTCATGTATACATTGTTCGAAGCGTCGCTGGCTATGCCTACGGCATTATCGTAGCCATTACCACCACTGGCTGAGGCCCAGGCAGCATCACCCGCAGCATCAAACCTGGCAATAAAAGCAACCTGCATAGCAGTGCTATTGGTTATTGTGGACGCACCAAGTGTAATAGAGGGAGAAGCAAAGTTGCCCGCGATATAAATATCCCCGGCAGGCGTTACGGTGCAGCCGAACGCATCATCGTTTGCGTCCCCGCCTATGCTTTTCGCCCAAACAAGATGACCGGAAGCGTCATATTTTGCGATCATGATGTCATCGGTATTTCCCGTTGGGTCCGCATTGTTAAGGGTGAACGCGCCTATGGTAACTGTGGGAACAATAAAATTAACTACCACATAGGCATTGCCCGACCCATCGGTCGCGAGGCCGCCAAGACCAAGCACCACAACCTCACCGGAGGTGGCACCATACTCTGCATTCCCGGCATTGATGGCCCAAAGAACGTTCCCGGACGGATCAACTTTTGCCAGGAAATATTGCTCGTATGTGGTTGTGTTGGTTAAAGTGAATGCGCCGATCCTCATGCTTGAGTTGTCGAATGTGCCTAACAAGAAAACATTGCCGTTGTTATCAGTAGCAATGCTGATCAGCCATGCGTTGGCGTTTTGCGTAGCTATGTCCCACAGAAAATTCCCGTTAGGATCATATTTCACCAATATATCCTGTGAGCCCGCGGTATAGGACACCGGAAAAGACCCGAAAAAAACAGGCCCTCCGCCAAAAGTGACGCCCGCAGCATAGACATTACCGGAAGGGTCTGTGGCCACCGGCCAGGCATCTACCCCACCACCGGTATTACCTTTTGCCCATTGCCACCCCTGCGCGCATAAGTGCCGGGGCAAGCACATACAAACCAGCAATGAAACAGAATAGAGCAGGTTTCTCATGCAGCGAGGTAGCGGGTTAAGACTTAAAGCTATTAAACTTTAAGCACTTGAGGAAATACTACGGCACACAACTGTGCATAGTGCAAAATGTATTTCGCTACGCCTTTACTTTCTGGGAATTAAAGCAACCGATAATATAACTACAGGTTTATAAACTACCTCCAGCCGGTTTTTAAAACATTTTTTAAACACGGTTGTTATTTCTCATGAAAGAGATGTCTCACGTTTTCTATGTAGTTGGTGCCAACCGGTATTTCAGTATCACCAAGGTGAATGGTCTTATTGCGGAGATATTTTACTTTACTCAATGACACAATAAAAGAGCGATGGACCCTGATAAACTCTTCTGCCGGCAGTTTCTCAGACACGCTTTTCAGACTCATGCGCACCAACAAGGTCTTGCCATTATCAAAGTGTATCTTGAAGTAGTTATCAAGACCTTCGATATAAAGGATATCGGCCAGGGTCACTTTTACAAGGCTGTAATCCACTCTCACGAATAAGTATTGCTGTACCTCGCTTTCCTTCTTATGCAGGTAAAGGTTGTATTCTTTAACCTTCTCGACAGCTTTCTTAAACCGGTCGAACTCGAAGGGTTTCAAAAGGTAATCGATAGCATCTAGGTTAAAGCCTTCCACAGCGTATTCGGTATACGCGGTAGTGAATATTACCAATATGCTTTTATCCAGCTTTTTATAAAGATCTATGCCGGATATAGAAGGCATGTTTATGTCCAGGAACAACAGGTCCACTTTGTTATCCTCCAGGTACTTGAGGGCAGTCCCTGTTTCCGTGAACGTGTGGGTGAGATCCAGGTAATCGATCTGGTCGCAAAAAGTTTTTATCACTTCAAGCGCGAGCGGTTCGTCGTCAATTGCTATGGCTGAGATCATTAAAAAGTAATGTTTAGTGACACCGCAAAATCCTTATCGCCATCCCTGACAGTAATGATATGCTTGCCGGGGTACAACAAATTTAAGCGCTGTCGTGTAGTATTTATACCCAGGCTGGTACCTTTATCAATATCGGGCCTGATGTATACTTTAAAATTATAAACGTAAATATGCAAATCATTTTCATGTAAATATATCTGGATAAGGATATCTGAATCATCGCTGGAATTCACACCATATTTAAAAGCGTTCTCCACGAATGGTATCAACAGAAAAGGTGCAATACGCTTATCCTCAGCCTGCCCTGTTCCGGTGATCTCATACCTGATCTTTACTTTATCAGACAATCTTAATCTCTGCAACTCAATATAATTGGAAATATACGAAAGTTCTTTGGAGAGTGCAACAAAGCTCTGGTTGGCCTCACTTACGGCATAACGCATCATGCCGGAAAGCTTTACCACTACATCCGGAGCCCTGTCTGATTTCGTAAGTGTCAATGAATATATACTATTCAGGGTATTGAACAGGAAGTGGGGGTTGATCTGGGCCTTCAAAAAGGAAATCTGTGTATTTAGCATTTGTTTTTTTGTTGCCTGCAACTGTTCATAGAGAAAAAGTGTGAATGACGATGCATCAACAATGATGAACATGAAGAGGTTGAAGCCGGACAGCATATGAGGGCGTCTACTCCTGAACTGTGGTACCTGGCCTGCATGTTGCTCAATATCATTCATGTCGGGGGCCACCACAATATCTGACGGAACAATAGCATAATTGATCAGGTAAAACAGGCCGAAGCATCCTAAAATAGAAACGATCCATTCCGGATACCTATGCTGCAGGTAGAATTTAGGTATCGCCAGATAGTAATTAAAATAGAATACGGCGATCAGTAACAACGCATTGTACCTGCGTACCGGTTCCCAAAGATCATCGAAAACCCCAAACAGGCTCACGCCTTCCCTCCGCGGGTTGAAGATAGCAGGCAGCGACAGAAATACCAGCCAGCATACTACATGTATAAATATGGTTAGTACCCTTCTTTGCTTTACGGTCATTACTAAATAAAGATAAAAATCATTTTGAAAAAAAGCCACCTTATTTTCATAAGGCGGCTTCTCTCCCCTAATTACAACTTAAACGTGCACCCCCTCTAACAAACCACAACCTTTCCTGCTCATGTGATCTAATTGCATTTCTGCAATAACATGGTAACAGGCGAATAATTACAAACCGATAAACCCGGTACTACTTTTAAAAGAAATGTATCTACTAATTCCGTTTGCCAGTTCAATAAGCTCTCGGATTTATTGCCATAGGCCAATACAAGGTATTCCCCAATGTTGTCAACCAGCGTCATAATATCTGTTATATAAGTAATAGCAACCCTGTGCCTCGAAATATCTGTTATGTCTGATTCTACAATGTGGAACTGACGATTGATAAACTTTATCGGGTTTCCGCCATTGTCTGACAAGACCGGGATCTTGTTTCTCAAGGCATCAATGTATTCTGAAACCGGTAAGCCGCATTTGTAATGCAACGAATTAGCCCGGATATCATTATTTACCATTTCACTAAATGTGCTGCACTTCATTCCTGGATTATGGGCCTGCGACTTAACCAAAAACTCATTATAAGAAGCATATAAAACCGACTGCTCAAACGTCCCCTCAGAATCATCGTCTATATATTGCCGAAAGCTGAGATTCACAATTGCCTGCTGCATAGAAAGAGGTGGGCTTTTAGAATTGATAACGTTAGTTTCAATTGATGATGTAAATCTAATCCGCACAAAAAGAGATAACAAAAAAATGAGGTGTATTATACGAATGCTGTGGCGTATCCCTGTCATCAAGTCATCGTACATGAATAGAGCACGACAAATGTCTATAGAATAAAATAGGAATGAAACACCGTATGGGCGCGGGTTTCAAACGGAGCAAAAAAAGCAGTCTGAAATGAACAGACTGCTTTTTTTCAGTATTTAAAGGAGTGCTTTATCTCGCTACGTGAGACATTGTAATTTGTATCAGGCGGAACCACGATGTACAGACCGGGGGAAATATGGTTTATACAGGTACTACCCATCCATGTGTATCCTGCTTCCGTCCATAGCGGATGTCGGCAAGCTCCTGCTTGAGCCAGTTGGTGATTTCCCAATGTTCGATATCAGGAAGCGCCATCTTATCTTCATGAAACGTAAGCTCACGAATAGGTGCTATAGATGCAGCAGTGCCAGTACCGAAAGCTTCCTTTAATTTTCCGGCGTGGAATGCGGCTTCAATTTCATCAATTCCCAGGGGGCGCTCTTCTACTTTTACGCCTTTTTCGCGCAGCAGTGTAAGCACACTTTCGCGGGTTACGCCTTCGAGAATAGTATCCTGGGTAATGTCAGGAGTTATAACAGTGTCACCTATCACGAAAAATACATTCATGGTGCCGATCTCCTGAACATACTTATGTTCAAATCCGTCGGTCCACAATATCTGGTCGTAGCCCATCTTTTTGATCTGCATTGTGGGATACATGCTCATGCCATAGTTGCCCGCAGCCTTTGTGAACCCTATACCACCTGGGAAAGCGCGCACATACTGATCCTGTACGTATATCGAAACCGGTTTGTTGTAATAAGGGCCCGCCGGGCTGGTGATGATGATGAACATGAACTTCTCTGCCGGCCGCACACCAATAAACTCATCTACCGCTATCATGAACGGGCGTATGTATAAAGAAGTATCGTTACCGGTTGGTACCCAGTCGCGGTCAATATTTATTAGTTCCCGCATGCCGTCTATGAACAAGTCTTTCGGTACGTCCGGCATTGCCATGCGCTCAGCCGAGCGGTTCATGCGTTTCCAGTTGTCGTAGGGGCGGAAAATGATGGGATTACCCTGCGGATCTTTATATGCTTTTACTCCTTCGAAAATCGCCTGCCCGTAATGCATAAAGGTAGTGGCCGGACTTAGAGAAATATTATTAAACGGTACTATTTCCGGTGTGCCCCATTTGCCATTTTCATAGTAAGCCACCAGCATATGATCAGAATAGTTCTTCCCAAATTGAATGTTCGCCGGGTCTATCTCCCCTATCCTGCTATTTTCTACTTTTTTGATGCTGATATCTAACGAAGAAACGCTCATAATGCCCAATTTAATTTAATATTGTGTTACGGTAAATTTTGCGCAAAGAAACAATTTTAAACCCTAAATCCCTAAAGAGCAACAGTCTTATTTTTATTATGATAATGGGATTAAAGATAGCCATAATTTATGCTAAAGAACTATAAACAATATGAATATTATTAAGTCAGACATAGTTAGTCCGGAATACGATGTTTTATGGGATGATATTGGCGCATTGGTTCAAGGTGCATCGCCCCGTGATATACTCATTCTTGTGAACACATTTGCACCGGGAGGAACAGAGGAACCGCAATTGCTGAAGATGCTGGAAGCTTGTAAACTAACGCCCGCACAATACAACATTATTCAGCTTGATAATAATAAAGTGGTGGCCTGGCATCAGCTTCGTGAGCGACTTGATCCCAGGATCATTTTCCTGATCGGTATTCTTCCGGCACAATTAGGGATATCATCTCTTTTCGTGCTGAATGCCCCAAACCGGTTTAATGACCGCATATGGCTGCCTACTATTTCGCTGGCAGGGCTGGAACAAAACCCAGATGCTAAAAAACATCTTTGGACAAACGGAATGAGACCCATCTTTGTGGATGGTTTGCACAAATAGTTTCAAGGCGCTAAAAGCAACTTTAATTCCCCGATCCCAAATTGCCAACACCGGAACAAATATTGAAGCAATACTGGGGCTATGAAAGCTTCAGGCCGCTGCAGAGAGAGATTATTGGCAGTGTGCTGGAAGGCAAAGATACCCTCGCCCTTCTGCCCACAGGCGGTGGCAAATCATTGTGCTACCAGGTGCCTGCGATAATAAATGATGGTTTTTGCCTCGTTATATCTCCTCTTATAGCCCTGATGCAGGACCAGGTAACCAGGCTTAAGGAACAGGACGTTCCGGCTGCTTGCATTCATTCAGGCATGAACTACAATGATGTGAGAAGGACGCTTGACAATACAATGCATGGGGCATACAAGCTGCTTTACATATCCCCCGAAAGGTTACAGACCCGTTTGTTTACTGACTATATGCAGGAGTTTGACGTGAGCATGATAGCGGTGGACGAAGCGCATTGCATATCGCAATGGGGACACGACTTCAGGCCCAGTTACCTGGAGATAGCCAGTGCGCGGGCAGCATATCCTAAAGCGCCGATACTGGCACTCACCGCATCTGCAACGATAGATGTGCGCGCAGATATTGAAAAGCAATTACAGTTTCGGGATCCGGATGTGTTCAAGCAAAGTTTTGCGCGTGACAATATTTTTTATGACATAAAATATAGTGAGAACAAAAATGCCGATACGCTGAACAGCATAAAAAAGGAATGCAGTATTATTTATTGCCGCAGCCGTAAACAGACAGAAACTATAGGCAGGTACCTTGGTCAGTTGGGCGTGGATACAGCCGTTTATCATGCCGGAATGAACAAGGAGAGCCGCGAAAATGCCCAGGACCTCTGGATGAAAAACAAAGCCAGGGTAATGGCTGCTACTACAGCATTCGGCATGGGTATAGATAAGCCTGATGTGAGATTGGTGTTGCATTACGATGCCCCGGAACACCTCGAAGCATATTACCAGGAGGCCGGCAGAGCAGGTCGTGACGGCAAGCAATCACAGGCGCTGGCGCTATACAACACTGGTGATATAAAGCGGCTCAGGGAGAGTACAGCGCTCCAATATCCGCCAGAGAAATACTTGCGGAAGATATACCAGGCAGTAGCTGAATATCTTCAGATAGCCATAGGGACGGAACCTGATCAATACTACCCTTTCGACCTGGCAGATTTTTGCAGAAAGTTTTCGTTCAAGGCCAATGAAGCTATCCATGGTTTGAAATTACTGGAACAGGAAAACCTTTGGACACTCAGTGAATCGGTGTACAATCCGGCAACGATCATGTTCACGGCAGACCGGTATAATATCGATGGTCTGGCCCAGGCTCACCCCGACCTCCATTACCTTGCTGTGGGCCTGCTCCGGATGTACAATACTGTTTTTCATTTCCCTACCCACGTGCGGGAAAGCGCTATAGGCCGCCAGCTAAGGATGACCCGGGAGGAACTAGCCGCCAAACTGGAACGGCTGGATAATATGGGGTTCCTGAAATACAATAAACCGGGCGAAGGGCCGCAAATGTTCTTCCATCACTACCGGGTAGACAGTCGCAACCTGATCATAGACCTTAACCGGATACACACACTTCGCAAGCGTCACGAAGCAAGGACCGATGCTATGATCGCTTTTTTAGAGAATAACACTGAATGTCGTGAACGAATATTGCTGAGTTATTTTGGTGAAAGACCTGAAAAAGACTGCGGACACTGTGATGTGTGCCTGGATAAGCGATATGTGCCTTTTCCTTCCAATGAACTGGAAAAGGATATGCTTAATACTATTAAAGAGCACAGAAGTATTTCTTTGTCGCAGCTTGCATCACACTACCCTGCCATAGCAAAAACGGAAGTGATGGAGTTGGTGAGGAGAATGATAGACGACCGAATATTGTTGTTGGAAGGATCAAACCTAAGTGTTGCCGAAAAGTGATCAGTTATTCGCTGCTATCTCTTCATTCTTACGCAATTGCATGCGCCCAGGCGCTTTAGAGAACACAGGCCTTGAGAAGAACGAAATCACTCTTCTGCGCCATAATTGTCCGTGCCTATTGAATTTGTAAGGGAACGTGCCCAGGTAGGTGTTTGGACATAGTTCAAAGATGGTTTTGTTGTGGTTGAGCTCCAGGTTGTTTATCGTCCGTATCGCTTCCCACAGGTCTTTATAATTTACACGCGTTCCATCTTCAAAATAGCAGCTTTTACCACCATCATACATACCGAACTTCATTCCGTTTCGGAGCTTGTTAACAATGATATTCTTTTGAACGATAGGTTCCATAAAGGTAAAAGTAATGTTCTTTTGAAAAATATACTAGTCATTAAGAATGAATAATTTGTTAATCACAGAGATAAAATTAAAATAGAATATATTTTTATTCCGAGTAATAAATAAGAGCCACCTCATCTTTGAAAAGCTCGCTGTGAGTAGGTGTGATCCGGCGTTCCACAAAACCATCGCCGGTATAGAGCCGTATCCTTGCAACATAACTATGAAGGATCGCTTTCGCATCTTCGCGGGGCAGGGAATAAGAAACGATCATACCTTCTGCTCCGCTCCCCGCCCAGCGCCTTGAGCCATCGCCCTTGGATGTTGTTCTGTATTGGGTGCTATATAGTTTAACCAGGCACCCATCCTCAAGTAAGAGATCAAATTCACCATTTCGTGGTATCACAAAAATTTCCCCGCCCTGGATAATTTTCAGGTCGAGGTAGAACTGGCCATTTATGCTGGTTATACGGTAAAAAGTATTCAGGGTGCGATGAAAATTGCCGCGCTCGAATACCTGCCAGTAACTGGATTTCACAATGTCGTGCGTCGCATCATCTACATAGTCCAGGGCCAGCCGGTCCCAGAATTGCCCTTGGGCCACGCAGCCAAATGGTAACAGTATAATCAATATGGGAAGCAAAAACCTTCTCATCAGCATATTTTGGGTAAATATAATTAAACAGCGCGAAGGAAGAAACATCATATTACGCGATGGGTATAGCTCCATTTATACCACTTGGTCTTATATGGATTGTAATGCTGCTCTATTTTTTTGTTCTTTAATTCATAGCGGGTATAAAACCGCGGCTGGCGGCACCCTCCCGCGATCACAAGAAGCACCAGTAACAGGCATATCGCAAAAGAGGTTCTCTTCATAAATCAGGCAATACTAAAAAATTATAAACCACCGAGGATACAAAGTTACATTTTTTTCGCGCTAACTGAAATCGGCGGCTATGACATTTATATTGGTCGGTATTATGAAAGCGATTCATTTCGCGCGCTTTGCTACATCTTGCGGATAAAATCTACTTAGCGTAATTCATATTCGCACAAATTACCTATAATTATATTTGCCAATTTTTTCTTCGTTTTGTAAATCGTTAGTAATTTAGGATCACAAAACATAAGCGCACTGCACTATGGAACAAATGGTAACCGAGTACGATTATTACAGCGACAAAATTCACCCAAGGTGCCTTGCCGAATTCCAATCGCGGGTTAAGCATATCTATAAGGAGCACCATGTCACCGTTATATGCCAGGTAAAGGAACATACAGTGAACAGGAAAACCAAATTGCAGTTATGGCTTCTGCAAACAGCCCAGCAGGACTGGCTGAATGATCCGGAACTTAAGGATGTGATCATGGACAGCCTGATCGCCAACTTCGAGTTCTGTGCTGTAAATTACTGATCAGCTTTCCGTTACGCATCAAATAGCTGTAGCTTGTTCAGGTTCCGGTAGAGACCTTCTTCTAAATTTATCAGCTCCTGGTGCGTACCGCTTTCTTTTACCTTACCGTCCTCCAGCACAACGATCACATCGGCATTGCGGATAGTAGAGAGCCTGTGTGCGATAACAAATGACGTCCGGTTCTTCATCAGGTTTTGCAGCGCTTCCTGTACCAGCGATTCAGATTCGGAGTCCAGCGAACTGGTTGCCTCATCAAGCAGTAAAATAACCGGGTCCTTCAAAATGGCTCTTGCAATAGCCACCCGCTGCCGCTGGCCGCCTGAAAGCTTCACTCCGCGCTCCCCTACTACGGTCTCATACCCTTCAGGGAAACCAATAATAAAATCATGGGCATTCGCCTTTACCGCCGCTGCTCTAACTTCTTCTATACTTGCGCCAAGCTTGCCGTAAGAGATATTTTCAAAGATAGTACCACCAAATAGAAGAATGTCCTGTGGAACCAGCGCCATTTGTTTACGCAACTGTGTGACCGGGAAGTGAGCGGCCTCTTTGCCATCAAACAATATTCTTCCTTTTACCGGTTCATAAAATTTGAGCAACAGAGAGACAAGTGTGCTCTTTCCTGCCCCGCTGGGGCCAACAATGGCCACCTGCTGGCCGCTCTTCACGTCTAAACTTACATCTTTTATCACCTCGATCTCCTTGCGCGACGGATAGCTGAAACCGATATGCTCCAATGAAACATTGCCGTCAAGCTTGAATTTTCCATCCACCTCAACAGCATTCATTGCGACATCCTCGGTGGTTTCTTTCAGTAGTTCCCGCACACGCTGGGTAGCCCCCAATGTTTTTTGTAGTTGGGAATACAACTCGGCAAACCCTGCCATGGTTCCGCCAACAAACGCTGTGTATACCACAAATGCTGTAAGGTCACCAAATGACAATTGACCACGCTGCATCAATCCGGCCCCATACCATACCACCAATACGATGGCCCCGAAAACACTGAAAAGCATAAAGGACACAAAAAGCCCTCTGAACCGGCCATTCTTTATCGCCATCGTCACTACGTCACTAATGCTTTTGGTATATCGCTTTATCTCGTACCACTCGTTCGAGAATGCTTTTACATTGCTTATGCCCTGTAGCGATTCCTGCACAATAGTGCCGGATTCTGCCAGTTGGTCCTGCGCCTGGCGTGAAAGTTTGCGAATGAATTTCCCAAACACCAGCGCAATGACAATGATCACCGGGACTACCGACAGCATCAGCATTGTCATTTTCACATTGATATACATGATCATTGCCAGACCGATAATAAGCACAAGTATACCGCGTAGTATCTCTGCAAAAACACTGGTCACAGCATCCTGGATCTGCGATACGTCAGCCGTGATCCTGCTCGATAACTCTCCTACCCTGCGTTGCGCAAAGAAATCCATTGGCATAATGATCATATGCCGGTAAATGTCTGTACGCATATCTGCCACAGTATGCTCACCAACGTAGGTAAAGAGGTATATGCGCAAAAATGAAAAGACCATTTGTACTGCCAGTACTGCAATCATTATAAGCGCTATGACGCCGGGGGTAAAAGCAAACGGGCCGGTAAGGTCTCCATGTGCGCTGTCTATCAGCTTTTTTAGCAGGAAAGGAAACGCCATTGTAGTGCCGCTCGATAGCCCGATAAATATCAGACCGGGTATGAACACATTGTTGTAAGGCCGCAGGTAACGGAATATGACCATTGCCTCCCTTATACTCTCTTTGCTGATCTTCACCTTTGGTGATTCTTCCTTATTTGTATCTCTTGGTCTGGCCATTTCTTTCCTAAATCTTAACTAATATACTATAAGTCTCCTGCCCAAAAAGTAACCGCTAATGGACCGGTTAACATGATTGCTCCTCAAAGGTATCTCATGGCGGTTTTCAAAAACGAATATTGTCGGTAAATGCTTGTGTTTTGTCGGTAGAAGCCTCCATGATAACCGATTTCTTTTGATAGTTTTGCCGCCCAGTCACCAACTATATGAGCGTTAAACGTAATGCAGCCCTCGGATTCATTTTCATCACTATACTTATCGATGTTATAGGTTTTGGCATTATTATACCTGTTTTGCCCGCCCTTATAAAGCAACTTACCGGCGGGGATATTACTGTGGCAGCTAAGTATGGCAGTTGGCTGACGTTTGCTTACGCGATAATGATGTTTATTTCATCGCCATTCATAGGTGCACTCAGCGACCGTTATGGCCGGAGGCCTATCCTGCTGTTTGCCCTCGTCGGGCTCGGAATTGATTATCTGTTCCAGGCATTTTCACCTACTATCACGTTACTATTCATCGGGCGCATAATAGCAGGCATTACCGGCGCAAGCTTTACAACAGCATCTGCTTATATTGCTGATATAAGCGAACCGGAAAAGCGCGCCCAGAATTTCGGTATGGTGGGTGTCGCATTCGGACTAGGGTTCATCATTGGCCCGGCTATCGGCGGATTTTGTGCCGAAATTGGCAAGTATATGGGGCATACCGGCATGTTCGACTGGACCGTGCGGCTTCCGTTCATAGTTGCAGCAGTATTCAGCCTGTTGAATGTTTTTTATGGCTACTTTGTATTGCCGGAGTCATTGTTACCCGAAAACCGCAGGAAGTTCGACATCAGGCGCGCCAACCCAATTGGTACATTAAAGCAGTTGCGGAAGTATAAAATACTCCTGGGCTTGTCAGCCTCTTACTTCCTGCTAAATCTTGGCGCGCATGCTTTACAGTCTAACTGGAGCTATTACACCATCTATAAGTTCAACTGGAGTTCACTTATGGTAGGCATTTCGCTCTCAGTGGTGGGTGTATTGGTGGCTGCTGTCCAGGGTGGCCTGATACGGGTTACGATTCCATGGCTCGGTGAGAAGAATTCGGTTTTTACCGGTCTGTCTTTCTATGTGGCGGGTATGATCCTGTTTGCATTTGCCAACCAGGGATGGATGATGTTTGCCTTTCTTGTGCCGTACTGCCTGGGTGGTATAGGAGGCCCCGCAATGGCAGGTATTATGGCGAATGAAGTGCCGAACAATGAACAAGGTGAGCTCCAGGGGGCGCTGAGCAGTCTTACCAGCATTACCGCTTTCCTTGGTCCGCTGCTGATGAATAATCTCTTTGCTTTTTTCACCGGAGACAAAGCTCCTTTTACGTTTCCCGGAATGCCTTTTATTGCAGGCGGGCTGTGTGGGCTGCTGGCTATATTATTTGCGATACCTGCACTCAGCCATTATCATAAAAGAAAACAGGCTGAAAATGCATCAGCGGAATAATGCTTAATATTCGGTGGGCGGCGTTCTTGGCGCTCTGTGACGCTCGCTTTTATATTTAATGATCCGGTCATTGCGCCGCTTGTCTTCTGCTTCTTCTTCCTTTTGTTCCCGTTTCACGGCCCGTTTGTATAAACGTTTCTCTTTTTTCTGATGCCTTTTCTTGTATTGCTTATTTTCCCTGCGTTCATCTCTTCGGGCAGCACGCTCCGCACCCTTGGTATACCCCACCTGGGCTGCCGAACGGTTTGTGCTGAACAAAATGACGAAAATGAGAAAAAAAATGTACTTGTTCACTTTGAAATGATGCATTACCAACAATGTAAATAAGTCTATACAGATAGCTTTAGTTGAACAAATATCCTGCTGCAAATTTACGCAAAAAGAATGGCAAAGCGCCGTGGGGATTCTGTATAATGAAGCAGGCCACCTGTGTGGCAGCCTGTTGATATTAGTTGTTTTGGGGTGTTTTATCGGCGATAACAGTGGCGACTGGCATGATGCCTGTAACCACCATGGCCGCAGTAAGGTCTGCCGTAATATACTACCGGAGCAGGTGGTAAACATACACGTGGTGCGCAAACTCTTACTACCGGGCGTGGTGCATGCCATCCACCCCGGTGGCAGCCTCTGCGGCCCTGAGCTTCAGCTGTGGAGCTAAATCCGGCCGATAAAATAATTACCAGCAATGTGCTTAAGATGATCCTGATCTTCATAAAGGTGTAGTTTTAGTTAATAGGTAGATACGATATGCCCGCAGAAGTTTAATGCAAAAAAATAAAAACGCCGGAATACGGCGTTTTTAACAATGTATTATATGTCGTAAAACCTCTTAAGACAAGTTATCCAGCTTTTTGTTTACGACGGCCAGCTGCTCTTTGAGTATATCACTAAGCTCCTCAAGCGCTTCTTTGTTGTCGTCTATATCATGGTGTGCACAACTCAGTTTGTCCTTCAGCGCACGGAGCCTTGCCCTCGTATCCCTACCTTTTGCAGGAGCAAACAATATCCCTGCTACCATGCCCAGCACCGCACCGGCACTCACTGTGTACAGTATATTTTTAACCTTACTCATAGTTTGAAGTATTAGAATTTGATACCTTCTATTTTGCGATTGACTTTACTCAGTTCCTTCTGTAGGGTAGACTTGATCTCCTCAAGCGATTCTCTCCCGTCATCGATACTATCAGCCACGGAGCCTGACAACTTCCTGGCGCGCTTCATTAATTTTTTTCTTGTCTCTGCGCCTTCTTCTGGCGCTATCAAAACGCCCAATGCAGCCCCGAGGGCTACACCCACGCCAATTCCCAAAAGTACTTTCGTTGTATTGTTCATAAGTTTGTTTTTACAGGTAGAAAATTCATTGCAAATATAGGCACCGACTTTATATTCTGTAATGACGCCGGTCAGTGCGTAAGATGATTGATATAGCTGTACACTAAGACCGTGCCGCCGGGGTAACTTACCTATTATTTGTTTATTATCTGTATTTTCCGTCCTGAAATCCCACCTTTTTATGAAGTATTTCATCGCCATTGCTCTTACGCTCGTGTGTTATCCGCTTTTTGCCCAGCGTCATGATAATGTGCTCCCCAGCGGAGGGCTCACCGTAACCGGCGCTATTAAGAAAGAACTGATTTATAGCATAGCTGACCTGGCGAAGCGTGCACAGGATAAACTGGGCGACCTCGTAATAAGGAACCATAAAGGTGAGCCTAAGGATACGGTGAAGGGACTGAAGGGCATATTACTAAAAACATTGCTGGATGGTGTGGAAATGAATGTAGAGAAACCTAAAGAGTACAGCGAATTCTATATTTCGCTGATCGCTACAGACGGGTATAAGAATATTTACTCATGGAACGAACTGTTTAATACCGAGGTGGGCAACCATATTTATATTATTACTGAAATGGACGGTAAGTCTATGCAGCAAATGGAGCAAAGAATATTGGTTATATCATTGGCAGATTTCAATACGGGCAGGCGGCTTATGAAAGCGCTTGCAAAAATAGTGTTCGAAAAAGCGAATTAATTTACAACTGCGGCACCATCACCCAGTATCCGGAATTTTCCTGAAGCAGGATGGTATCTTTAGATGCAGTCAACGGGCTTTGAAAAGCTGCCTGTGGTGATGAAGTATTATATAGATAGTTCTGGGCAAATTCGAATGTAAGGTTAAGGCTATATACGGGATCGTTAAAGCTACCGGGATATATACTGTACGAGCTATCCGAAATTATGTTTCCAATGATATTTTTGCTATAAATAAACGCATTGAGGCTCTTGTGCAATATAAGAACCTTGTACCTTTCATTTTCGGTAAGACCTGCCCACGCCGAACTAAAACCCTGGTAAAAATCCACTGCCTTCCAGGTCACAGATATATTATCCCCCCTCAGGAAATCCCGGCGAAATCCGGAGGACCGAAATCCGGGGATTTGAAAACGAAGCTGTCCGAACTGCCCGAATTTCACTTCATTCGAATAGGTCATTGCCCAATTTGTGTAGGTGTAATCTGCTGAATAAAAATCATAATAATAGGTGCCGGAGGTATCCATTACACGCACCGGCACATCATACTCACCATTGCCGGGAACCATGCAACTGAAATATACATTCCGGTTATTACTCGCATCTTCCTTCGACTTATACACGTCAAACCTCAACTCAATAGGTCGGCTGTTGATTATCCGTACGAAAGTATCAGAGGTCGTAAATTTCGTCGATCCGGTCCGTGGAGTTTTGTTACATGCAGCAATAGCGACGAAAAATACCAGTACGAATAAACTACCGATGCGGTTCATAATAGTAATGGCATTTTGAATTAAATAAGCTGGGAATATTGTTGCATACAATATTATGAAAATTATTGCTTAATTACCAATAGCACTGAAAACAAGGGATAAAAATGGAAATAGGCCGTAATGGCTCGAATAATACTGGTGCCAATCAGTTTGTTTATCCCCACTTTATGATAAAGGAATGTCAAAGTGCAGCCGAATGCCGGATGAGGGCATGAAATTCATCGCTTACTAAATGATTCAATCAACGATTATGAAAAAGATAGTGTTTCTATTGATAGCGGCGGTGATATGGGTATCAGCATGTCAGAAGATAAAGAGCATTGCAAATATAAATTTCAAGATACCATTTTCTCAATCGGTATCAGTGCCAGATGTTGCCGGTTACCCTTCTGGCGCTGTTTTGCCCGCAGGTGGCCTAAATCTGCCTTTTCCCCCGGTAACGGTAGCCACCAACACACAGCAGTATTTTGACCAATACCACGCAAGCAGCAAGAATCTTATTGCGGCAGATCTGAATGATGCAGACATTATGATAACAGCGCCTCCGGGCCAGAACTTCAATTTCCTTGATTCGATACAGATATTCGTTTCCAGCGAAACTGTTCCGGAGATACTTATCGCTTATCTGTTCGATGTTCCAAAAGGCGTAACTAAAATAAACCTGGTCGTAGTGCCCGGACAGGATCTGAAACGCTATGTGGTGAAGGACAGCATAACCATGCGGTTAAAAGCACATGTAAATGCGCTGCCATTTGCCGGAACTGAACTACAAACCGAGGGCGCATTCCATGTTACGGCAAACCCGTTATAGAAGTTCTAAGACAGACTCTCGGGTTGGTCGCCCCACGCGCATATTACTTTGTGTCCAGGATCATCGGTGTACTACCCTTGCCCATAACAATGATCTTGGCATTAGGTGACGCTGCAAGTTCTTTTGTCGCCTTTATTTGTTCATACTGGAGCTGTTTTTCTGTCAGGCTTTCGCTGATAATGTGCTGGTAGTCGGCGATTCCCTGTGCCTCTACCCGCTTCCTGTCTGCCTCCTGGCGTTCCTTCTGCAAAACGAACTGCATTTTCTGGGCTTCCTGCTCGGCATTGATCTTTGATTCTATGGCGTTCTTTACCGAAGTAGGTAAGGAAATATTCCTGATCAGCAGGTTCTCCAGCAGCAGGCCACGTTTGGAAAAATCATCTTCGATCGCCTTGTAGATACGCGACTGAAATTCATCACGCTTGGTAGAATACAGCGATACGGCATCGTAGTAAACTGCGTTGTCGCGTATCTTGGTGCGGGATATCGGGCGAACGATCTTGTCTTTGTAGTCAAGCCCGGTTTGCTTAAACAGATTAGGCGCGCTTTCGGGTATCACACGAAACAATACGGTAAGATCAATAGTTACTTCAAGGCCATCAGCGCTGAGCACTCTTATTGCATCATCGCCCGACTTGTCGCCCTCGTTATGTACACCGCTCATGGTGTAGTTTTGTGTGCGGGTCTCAATAGGCTCCACATCAAGCAGCGGATTTATAAGGTGCAGACCACTGTATAGCACTCCTGACTTCACATTGCCATACAACCTTTGCACGCCCACATGGCCGGAGTCTATCTGTACCACTGATGCAAACAGTATGCCGATAAGGCAAAACAGGGCGCCAACGCCCATGATAGGTTTGCCATAAAGACTACGTTTATCATTAAGCATTCGGGATAGTATATACCCGCCAAGGAATATGATGACACCCAGAATAAAAAAGCCCATAAAGTTTGTTTGAGAAATACAAAGGTAGAGCGATTTATTTCAATTAGTGAAATAAATCGCTCTACCTTTGTATAAATCGGGCTGTAAAAAACTTACTATTATCCTTTTCTGCGAGCCTTTATCTGGTCATGCATTGCTTTCACATTCGGGTCCAGCAACTCCTTGATCAGGTTTGTCATGGTCATCTGACCACTGTTGATAAAGCTCCAGTAATCAAGGATACTTTCTGGCTCCTTCCTTATGTTTGAAGGCACAAGTAACGCCTCGGCAGAGGACTTACGTTGCAGCGTATAACCATACCTCAGCAAACCCAGCAATTCCCTGGCCGTAACTACCGGTATATTCATTGAGTAGTTCCATATGTTTCCCGGAACTCTTGCAGATACAAGTTTGAATGTCGCACGCCTGTGCACACCGCCCAGTACCCAGCAATCATTCATAGTAGGATGCCACCTGTCCATTTTAAGCACATTTCCGCGTGCGCTGGCAGAGGTATTTATCTCGTGATCATTTCTATTAGCTGCACCTACAGGGGTCCAGGCCACCTTTTTCTCATATCGGCCATGTCCTACCTGCTGAAATGTTGTTTTTGAAGTATAGCCGGTTCTGCCACTAATATTGGCAAAGGTCGCATATGGATCGGTATCCCATTCGCGGCCCATTATCTGTTCGCCGGCGTCTGTGAATGTCTTGCTGTAAATGGTCCAGCATACATCTTTGAGCTGTTCTTTAAAGTCAGGTATGATCTCGTTAGAATCTCGTTTCCAGGGCCATTTCTGAAAAATAGCGCTGTATCTTGGAAACAGGATATCTATATCTAATGCTAAACTTTCTCTGCTGTAAGCCATATAATTGGTTTTTAACAAAAATAAAAAAAATAGTTGCATTTCGGCTTAAAACCTGTGACTAAGTAAAATAAACTTTGGGCACAAGGCAGCCCATTCCTATAAATGTTACCGCTGGCGCCCAAATAGCTTTCTGTAATTCGTTAAGTCCCAACTGAGTGTATTTTTCTAAGCGCAATTTTATGGCAAAAAAAGGAGGGTAACTCGTTATTAAAATCACCACAGAAAAAAGGCAATTTACCCCCATTATACTGCCGTTGGCATAATGTGGCCGCAATTTTGATTAATATTTTAAATAAAAACGAACTAAAACTTAGCGCAGAGATCATATTGCAGCGCAGTAACAAGGAATATCTCAATACCCCCACCCTATCGAACTACTATTGTATACGTTCAAAAACCTAATGAAATGAAAAAGACAACAGAATTCGGTGGCTGCCGCTTTACAGGTTACGGCCATATTAGTGCTCGCAGGCTGGCGATTGTTGCAGCGTTTTTAGTATTGTGTTTTACAGGCATTACAGGCGCCAGGGCCCAGGCGACGAAACAAAACAGCGTTACCGGTACCTGCATGAATATACCGGCAAACTACGCATTCACCTCAATGGATAATGGTATTATGGACGCCGGCGAAACAGCGCATGTCGCCGGGCAGCCAATATCGCTGAGGTTGTATCCTGATCCGGTATCCGACTACCTCCTTGTATTACTGCCAGTCCCGGCCCTGACCAATATGTTGGTGACCGTGCGCAATATGGACGGAAGTATATTGGCAACCGACACAATTGCTATGGGTGCAACAAATACTGTGATAGACATGAAGCAGGTGCCTCACGGTACCTATGTTATCTCTATAGATGATGTAGTGGATAAGCAAGTATTAAGACTGGTGAAGAACTGATAGCAGAGAAAACAAACGAACAGATAAACAACAACAAGTGTATGAGAAAGAACCGTGCAAAGATCGCGATCGCGATAACAACAATGGCTATAGTGCTGACCGCAACATCGTGCCTGAAGATGGGCAACCTGCTGAACTTCAAGCTGGGCATGCAAACAAAATCATTTGATGTAACTATTCCAGTTACCTCGGATACCGGAATGATGTTCGTAGGGCCGGTAGCTGCCATTTATAATGTGGATTCATTTATCAGGGCCAGTACAGCGGGGCAACTCGGCGCTGCAAACATTCAAAGCGTGAAGCTATCATCCGTAGTACTGACAATAAACAATGCCAATGCGGTCAATAACTTCCAGAATTTTGAGTTTGTCGATCTCTCTTTTTTATCAAATACAAACGGCACGCCCTATACCATGTCCATAGCCAATAACCCGGATAGCTATGCATCCACACTGTCATTGCCTGTTGACACAACAGTTGAGATGAGCAGCTATTTAGGCAACCAGTTCACGTATAAGGTACACGGCAGACTGCGCCGCGCGACTACGCAAGAGTTAGACTGTACTGTGAATGTAACTTTTAGCTTGACTGTGAAGGGATAGTTAGAATTTATCAGGTTTTCCAACTCACGATCTGTTGCTAACGACTGTGGGGGCTTAGATTATTTTGCCTGTTTAAGTAGCTTATCTATACCATCGGAACTGGTGATGAACTGGAATGTGCCTAAGTGGTTTTCTGTATCAACGGTGAAGCTTGTATTTTTTTGCCCGGCTTTGCTGGTTTGTATTGTAAAAACAGTAACATGGTTTGGGTCGTCGGTGTCAATGCCCAGGTATTTACCGGACTTAATCTTGCCAAATTGGTTCATCATTGATTCAATGCTTGCCTTATTCCACATAACATTCATGTGGCTTCTGTAACTCTCTGGCCACATGTTGACGATGCTGTCGGCTTGTTTGTTGTTGTAAAATTTTACAACCTTGTTCATAGTCGGCTTTGGTTTGAGCGAATGCAGTGGCCGGCAGCATGCAGCAGATAAATAGGAAGTGTTTCATATTATAAAAGTAGGGAATTGGTGTCTATATACAAACGAGGCTATGCTCCTGCTGACGAACATGTATAAAAAAGTAAAGTTCACAGCTAAATTTTGTGGAAATCTTTATTTTGCAAGCATCTACTCCCATCTTACCTTTAATCCCGTGAGTTTTTGGCTTTTGAATTTTTAATTTAGAGAATGAGTGACAATTATATAGTTTCAGCACGTAAGTACCGCCCGCAGACCTTTGATACGGTTGTTGGGCAAGAGCATATTACTACTACGCTGAAGAATGCGATAAAGAACCAGCACCTGGCACATGCTTACCTGTTTTGCGGTCCGCGTGGTGTGGGCAAAACCACCTGTGCGCGCATACTGGCCAAGACCATCAACTGCGAGAGCCCAACGGCCGACATGGAAGCCTGCGGCGTATGCAACACCTGCGTCAGCTTCAAGAACAATACTTCCTTCAACGTCTTTGAGCTGGATGCGGCAAGCAACAACTCGGTAGACGACATACGTGAATTAACCAACCAGGTACGTTTTGCCCCGCAGCAGGGCAGGTACAAGGTATATATCATTGATGAGGTGCACATGCTGAGCGCAGCGGCATTTAACGCCTTCCTGAAAACGCTGGAGGAGCCCCCACCCTATGCTATATTCATACTGGCAACAACCGAGAAACATAAGATACTACCAACCATACTTAGCCGCTGCCAGATATTCGATTTCAAGCGGATAACCACGCACGATATCGTTGCACACCTGCACAGTATAGCTACTAAGGAAGGCATGGTAGCGCAGGAAGCAGCACTGCATGTAATAGCCCAGAAAAGCGAGGGCGCCATGCGTGATGCCCTGAGTATGCTCGACAGGATAGCGAGTTTTACTAATGGTATGCTCACCTACAGCAATACCATGGAGCATCTCAACCTGCTGGATGCCGACTTTTATTTCCGGCTCACAGATAGTATGCTGAGCCAGGACGTGGCCGGCACGCTGCTGCTGCTGGATTCGGCGCTGGAAAAGGGTTTTGAGGGTGATGTAATCATAAATGGTCTGGCGGAACACTTCCGTAACCTGTTGCTTTGCAAGGATGCACGCATGGCCAAGCTGCTGGATGTGCCCAACGACCACCGGCCCATGTATAATGAAAAGGCCAACCAGGCTCCACCATCATTTGTGCTATCTGCGCTGAATGTGATCAACGACAGCGAGCTAAACTACAAGACTGCAACCAATAAGCGCCTGCATGTGGAGATGTGCCTGATACGGCTATGTTTCTTATTGCAAAGTGTGTCCGCTTCGCATGGTTCGGCGGGGCTCACCATGACAGGCGCAGAGGATGTAAAAAAAAACTCTAGTAATATAGGAAATGGACTTGGTTCAACTCCGCCCACCATGGCAAATGGTGGTTTTCAGTCGGCAGTCCCCGGTCCTCAGTCTGTCGCTAGCAGTCCCCAAGCGGTAATTCCCAGTGCTCCACCTGCGCCTGAGCGGGAATATGCGATAAATAATGTGGTTGAAAATGTAGTTGAAGAAGTAGCGCCTGCGCCGCAGCCTCAACCTGTGCCAGCACCGCCACCGCCGCAAATGACCAGCACACCGGGTGCAAATGAATCTGCACCGGCAGCGCCCCGCAGAGCTCCGGCTACCTCAAAACGACTGAGTATGGATATGCTTGGTGACCTGGATCAGGAGGTGGCAAAGGCCGCCGCCAACCAGCACCAGGAAAAAAAGGTATTGACAAGAGAAGCGGCAGAACAGATATTCGAGGCATTCAAAAAGAAATTGCAGTCAGAAAATAAAAGTGTACTCCATTCCCAGTTTAGTATGATGCGCCTGGAAGTGCTTCCTCCGGATGAGGTGCGGCTAATATCGCCCAGCAGCTTCACAGATGGCTATGCGAAGGATCAGAAAACGCCGCTTATAGATTATTATACCGCCGAAACGGGCATGATCGTGCGCATCACCACGGAGATACAGGAAGATGAGGCCATAAAAGCGGCACAAAGTATAACAGTACTGAGCAAAAGTGAGATGTTTGAAGCCATGGCCAACAAAAACCCACACCTGGCTGCATTGAAGGACGGACTGGGTATGACAATAGAGTATTAGGTATGGATATCCCGGCTCGCGGGGAGTCGCTCCAAATTCCTAATTCCATATTCAACAAAGAAGAATTACATTTGAACTCAAAATAGAAACTATATTATGGCGGAAGCAGTACGTATGCCGTTGCTGAGCGACACGATGAAGGAAGGGATAATAGCTGAATGGCACAAAAAAGTTGGCGATACAGTAAAATCTGATGATATCATAGCAGAAGTGGAAACCGATAAGGCAACCATGGAAGTAATGCCCTACGTGGACGGCACCCTGCTGTATATAGGTGTTGAAAAAGGTAAGGGCGTACCTGTGAATGGCATCATGGCCATTATCGGCAAACCAGGTGAAGACTTTCAGTCTATACTGGATGGGGAAAAAGGCGCCAAGCCTGCAGAAGCTGCACCTGCGGCTCCCGCAGCAGCGCCACAGGCCGTAGCGGCTACCCCACCCCAGCCTGCTCAAAATCCACCCGCTGCAGCACAAGCTCCGGCACAACCGGCTGCACCCGCACCAGTTACGGCACAGCCACTGGCCGCAACTACGTCTGATGAACGAATAAAAGCATCCCCTCTTGCCAAAAAACTGGCAGAAGATAAAGGTGTGGACATAACCGCCCTGAAAGGCAGCGGCGACAATGGCCGTATCATTAAGCGTGATGTAGACAGCTATACACCTGCAGCCGCAGGCGCGCCACAGGCTGCAAAGGCTGCGCCGATGGTTGCTTACCAGCCAGTGGGCACAGAAGGCTATACAGATACTCCGCTCACGCAGATGCGCAAGATCATCGCGCAAAAACTGGCCGGCAGCAAGTTCAGTGCACCGCATTTTTACCTTAGCATGTCCATTGTTATGGATAAGGCGATGGACGCACGCAAGGCAATTAACGATAT
>CANJQU010000050.1 GCA_947476485.1 Chitinophagaceae bacterium | reverse complement strand
TCGCTACACACAGCGGGCAGCAACCTATCCCATCTTTTGTTGATTCGGCGGCGGGGACGGCAATGGACAGCCTTCCCGGCGGCTATAAAGGGTGTCTAATCTCTGATTAGGCAGCCATGGCGTAAGAATATTCGCCGTATAGATTTTGTGTCTTCAGATTTACGTGCTAATTACACAACGCACGACATGCTTACATACCCTGCTCCTTGCTGTCAAAACCAGTCGGCCCCGGTTTGAAACAATCTTAGAATTTTTTTTATCACGGCTCCGATGCTCTAAGCCATCGGCCCCGATTTGAAACAATCTTAGAATTTTTTTATCACGGCTCCGATGCTCTAAGCCATCGGCCCCGGTTTAGCAGTAAAAACTGTGAAACAGTTTCAAAGAACCGTTGCAAATTTACGAAAACATACCTGCATTAATTTGTTAATTACGTTCATCATTTTTTTTCAACGGCAGGCGCACCCGGTTTTTCCTCGGCATCATAAGGAAAGCTACAATGCTTATTCCCAACCCTGCCTGCCCTGTAGTGCACAGCATTTTCCCATATCCCTGATCGCAAATCCCGGGCATGCAACTCACCAAAAACAGGACCGCAAACAGTAAAATGAACCCAAAAGCAAATATTCGTTTCATTATCAGGTGTTTCCTCCTGTGTGAAGCTAAAAAAAAACTACTCACAAAATGATTTTTTATTTCAATCTGCTGTTTTCTTGATAAGATCATTAATTTTATGCTATCGAATTCCATTTCGATACTGTTTACCTAAATTTAGTCTATGGGATTTGATATAGTATCAATGTTTGTGGGTTTTGTGATGTTCGTCTGCGGCCTTGTCTTGCTCCTGGTTTCCAGGGGTAAAAGGAAAGGCGGTTACGTATTAATGACCCTTGGTGTTATTATTATGGTTATTTGTCTGCTTTGTTTTCCCCGGCTGAAGGAACGTACATTCAACAAGTATGAAATAGTAAAATAAGTTATGCGCGTTGCTCTGTACTTAATTATTTTTTCCCTTTTGGGCCATGCCTCCTTTGCGCAAACCAAAGACGAGCAGGCTATAACCACAATGCTGGCAGCCCAGGTAGTGCAGTGGAATAATGGCAACGTTGATGGCTATATGAAAGGGTATTGGGATAACGATAGTCTCCTGTTCATTGGCTCTTCTGGTCCCCGTTATGGGTATAAGGCTACGCTAAAACGATATAAAGAAGCCTACCCTGATGCGGCGCATATGGGCGTGCTCACATCTGTGATAAAAAGCATGCAGCAGATATCGCCGGAGTATTACTTTATCGTGGGCACATGGGCGCTCAGGCGCACTGCCGGCGATGTCTCTGGTTCCTACACTTTACTCCTCAGGAAAATAAAAGGCAATTGGGTCATCGTCTGTGATCACAGTAGTTGATTATTTAGATTTATCCCTTCATTAACACCCCTTCGCTTTTTTTCAATAAATTGTGTTTCTTAAAGTGTTTTTACAATGAACAGAACTATCCGTAAGGTAGCAGTAATAGGCAGTGGCGTAATGGGATCCCGCATTGCGTGTCATTTTGCAGGTATCGGTGTGCAGGTATTGCTGCTGGATATTGTGCCCCCGGCGCTCAACGATGTCGAGACGGCAAAAGGCCTCACACTAAATGACAAACAAGTGCGCAACCGGATAGTGAACGATGCACTGCAGGCCACGTTAAAGAGCAAACCATCCGCTGTTTATACAAAGTCAGTTGCCTCAAATGTAACCACCGGTAACATAGATGACGACCTTCCTAAAATAGCCGACTGCGATTGGATTATAGAAGTGGTCATTGAGCGGCTTGACATCAAGCAAAAGATATTTGAGCAGGTAGAGAAATACCGTAAACCCGGAACATTGGTCACGACCAATACTTCCGGCATACCCATTCACCTAATGAGTGAGGGCCGAAGCGAAGATTTTCAGCAAAATTTTTGCGGCACGCACTTCTTCAACCCTCCCCGTTATTTGCGCCTGCTGGAGATAATCCCCGATCCAAAAACCAAACCCGAAGTGCTCGATTTCCTTATGGATTATGGCGATCGCTTCCTCGGTAAAACAACAGTGCTCTGCAAAGACACACCCGCATTCATCGCAAACCGCGTAGGTGTATTCGGCTTCATGGCTGTATTCAAAGCCATGCAGGATCTTGGGCTTAATGTGGATGAAGTGGACGCTTTAACCGGGCCAATCCTTGGACGGCCTAAGTCGGCTACCTTTCGCACGGGTGATGTGGTAGGGTTGGATACACTGGTTCACGTGGCTAAAGACCTTCCGGCAAATGCTCCCAACGACGAGGCCAAAGACCTTTTCAAAATGCCCCCCTTCCTGGAAACAATGATCGCCAATAAATGGCTTGGCGACAAGACAGGGCAGGGTTTTTACAAAAAAGTAAAAGGCGATAAAGGTAAATCAGACATACTGACGCTCAACCTGGCGACCATGGAATATGGTCCTAAGGTAAAGACGAAGTTTGCAACTATCGAAGCGGCCAAGCCCATAGACGATCTTGCACAGAGACTTAAGGCTTTGTACAATGGTAGCGATAAAGCAGGCGAGTTTTACAAGCTGTTCCACCACCTTCTTTTTGCCTATAGTTCCAATCGTATACCAGAGATCACCGATGAACTCTACAAGATCGATGACGCACTCAAAGCTGGCTTTGGCTGGGAGATAGGCGCCTTCGAAAGCTGGGATGCTCTTGGCATAAAAAAGGTGCTGGATGCTATGCAGGCTACAGGCGTGCAGGCAGCTCCATGGGTGCAGCAGATGCTGGACAAAGGAATTACTAAGTTTTACAAAACCGAGAACGGTCAGCGTAAATACTACGATATACGCACCCAGGCTTACCAGCCCATTCCTGGCATGGGCGCATTCATTTTGCTGGAGCACCTTGATGAAAAGGTCGTTTGGAAAAACAGCGCCTGCAAACTTTACGACATCGGCGATGACGTAGTAGCCCTGCGCTGGAACACCAAGATGAATAGCATAGGTGGCGAAGTGCTGGAAGGAGTTCACAAGTCCATTGCACTCGCTGAGGAAAGATACAAGGGGCTGGTAGTGGCCAACGGTGGCGCTAATTTCAGCGCAGGTGCCAATGTAGGCCTGATATTCATGTTTGCGGCCGAGCAGGAGTACGATGAGCTGGATATGGCGATCAGAGCTTTCCAGAATACTACAATGCGTATGCGTTACAGCAGCATCCCTGTTATTGTTGCCCCTCATGGCCTCACCCTTGGCGGTGGTTGCGAGATGTGCCTGCATGCGGATGCGGTACAGGCTGCAGCAGAAAGTTACATCGGCCTGGTAGAAGTGGGCGTAGGCCTCATACCCGGTGGCGGTGGCACCAAGGAGCTCGCGCTCCGCGCTTCCGACAGGAACATAAAGGAAGATATTGAGGTCAACTACCTGCAGCAGCTATTCATTAATGTAGGCACTGCTAAAGTCTCTACGTCAGCTCACGAGGCATTCGAGAACTTCATCCTCCGTCCCGGCTACGATCACATCTCCATTAATCCCGACCGGCGCATTGCAGATGCCAAACGTAACATACTCATGATGTGGGAGCGTGGCTACACCCAGCCCATTGCCCGCAACGATATTAAAGTGCAGGGCCGCGGTGGCCTTGGTGGTCTGCTGGCTGGTGTACATGGCATGCGACGCGGTAACTACATCTCCGACCACGACAAGCTCATTGCCGAGAAGCTGGCCTACGTTATGTGCGGCGGTGACCTCTCCCAACCAACACTCGTTAGCGAACAATACCTGCTTGACCTCGAGCGTGAAGCATTCCTGAGCCTCTGCGGACAAAAGAAAACGCTGGAAAGGCTACAGAGCATTTTGACGACCGGCAAACCATTGAGGAATTAATACATTGCAAGTGCAGAAACTGCTACTGGCCATTGGGAATTAGAGTATTCAAAGCTATTAGTGACACTTTAAAAATTGATGCCATACAGGTTTCTCTTGGTCTTAACCTCGTACGTCAAGGTTCATCTGTATTGAATACGCTAAATAGATAATACCTATGCCTCTCAATCTTTCCTCGGATATAACAATTATGTTTTCCATAAGAATGGCAAATAATAATAAGACCTACATTTGAGTAATAATTAAGCATGCGAACCGGAATGAACATAGTGAAGTTGGTTTTATTCAGCATATTGTTGCTGTGTGGAGGTAGTTGTGTGTTTGCTCAGCATATTACGATCGACACACAAACTGATCAATCACCGGGGGATTCTTTGCGGAAGGATTCGGTGAAAAAGGAACCGGTAATCACTGCTGCTGTACTTGGCGATGTGTATACGAAATCTCCCGATTCTATCTATTCCGAATACCTGCACCTGCTCATTAAGGAGAAACAATTCAAAGTGGCAGAGAAGATAGTGCTGGAGCGGATGAGCAAGCGCAACAGCGCTAATCCATATGGGCAGGATATCTTTTTGCATATTGACCTGGGCGATGTATATGCCTGGGAAAAGAAGTACGACAAGGCTAAATTGCAATATGACACCATGCTGCAGTTGCTGAACGGCGATGACGCCCTTACCCAGCGCATAGCAAAGGCTTTTATGGACCGCGGCAACGATGACTATGCGATACGCACATATAATACTGCGGCCAACAAGATAAATGCCCTCTATTATTACAGCATGGCGTTAGCTCGTCTTTACGATAAATGCGGGAGGCTGGATAAGGCCATCGAATTGATATTGCTGGGTGTTAGGTCGCAGGGGGGCAACGTTGAGGCGGTTAAAACACAGTTGCTGGAAATGCTGGGTGATGATGCCGCAAAGCTGCTGCAGATGCAAAAAGCCATTGTTATCAAAATCAATGAAGACCCCGGCAGTGTAGTATATGCAGAGCTTCTTACCTGGATATACACCCAGAAAAATGACTGGGACGGAGCGCTGATACAGATAGAGGCGGTTGATGAGCGCAACAAGGAAGAGGGCAGACGCCTGATGGATCTTGGCCGGCTTGCTATGGCAGCCCGGCAATATGAAGCCGCTGGTAAGGCTTATGACGATGTGATCATGCAGGGAAAAGACCTGCCCAACTACCTGGGCGCCAGGGCCGGAAAATTAGCGGCAACATTTGAGGTACTGAAAAGTGACTCCACGATAAAGCCAACGGCGGTGAGTGAGCTCAGGAAGCAGTATGACAGCCTGCTACAGGAATATCCGAAGCAGTATGGAGCGCAGACGGCTGCTGACTATGCCATGCTGGAGGCTCAGTATGCCGGTAATGCGCCCAAAGCCATCGAGATATTGCAGCGGGCCATAACAGAGCCGGGCATCAGGCAAAATATGATCGGTGCATTCAAGTTGCAGATGGGCGATTATTATGTGCTCACCGGTCGCATCTGGGACGCATCGCTTACCTATAGCCAGGTTGATAAGGAATTCAAGCAGGACGCCCTTGGCGAGGATGCCCGTTTCAGGAATGCCAAACTGGCTTATTACCGTGGCGATTTTGTCTGGGCACAGCGGCAGCTCTCTATCCTGAAATCTGCAACGTCGGAGCTGATCGCCAACGACGCACTTTCTCTTTCTGTTCTTATCACTGAAAACGTTGAGGACAGCAATTATGTGCCGCTTGAGCGATTTGCGCACGCCAGCCTATTGTTGTTTGAGAACAAAGATGTGGAGGCCGAAGCCCTGCTGGACAGTATCAACACGGCATATCCCAAGCATCCGCTTAATGACGATATAATAATGACGCGTGCGGATATTGCCCTTAAGCATCATGACTATAACAAGGCCCTGGCCGGATTAAAGACCGTATATGAAAAATATGGCCAGGATGTACTGGGCGATGATGCCGTGTTCAAGATGGCAGAGATATTCCAGGACAACCTGCATCAGAACGATCAGGCAAAGCACTATTACGAAGAGCTGATCATTGGCTATCCCGGCAGCACCTATATACAGACCGCACGGCACAGGCTTGCCATATTAAACGGCGCAGTACTACCCTGATGAGCACGGAGCAAAAAAATAATCCCTTGCACGGCGTCACGTTACAGATGATCCTGGAGCACCTGGTGACCCATTACGGATGGGAGAAAATGAATGACCGTGTACGGATAAATTGCTTTTTTGAAAATCCAAGTATCAAATCCAGTCTTAAATTTCTGAGAGCCACTCCCTGGGCACGTAAGAAGGTAGAAGACCTTTATCTCGAGAGTATCGGGAAGTGATCCGGATGCTGTAGCTGTTTCACACCCACCGGGCTGCTCTATAAATTGTTAAACTTCTTTTGCATTGTTGAAAACGTGTAATAAAAGCATCGCTGAGCCGTTTGAAGAAAGATAGTCAGCAGCCCGGAAAGTAGTTGGCACACCTTTTGTATTACACTCATCAAACAACACGATTATGAAAAACCGGACCATACGATATTTCAGCAAGGCAAGGGCTTTAAAGATACTCGAACGCCCCATTCAGGTTGACCTGCACACCTTACTCAGCGCCACATTTGCATTGTCTCACAGCAGTGTAGTAAAGAAACACATCAGGAACACACTTCATGAGCTTGGTACTCCTGTTTACAGGCTTACCGCATAATTTTTTCCGGTTCCGATCTTAACTTATTTGCCCGCCATTAGCGATAATGGCGGGTTTTTTATTTGTTCTGCTTTCGATGTGCAAAATTTTCTCCGCAGCATTTATTTTATCCTATATTTGTTTTGAGTTTGTTTTTAAAATGAAGGATTCGATGTATAGCTATTCTTGAATATTTGAATGCATTTTCCGTTGGTTTTGTATCTAAAAGGTGTTTTTTATTTGAAAATCTTACGTTTTTAATTTTTGGCTTAATTTTTGCTTTAGGTTGGATAGTGATTGATATGCGAGGTTAGTTAGCATTCGTTTTATGAAAAAAGTATTACTATCGGCAATTTTTATTTTACTACTATTTACAGCACAGGCCCAAAGCAGCCGTACTCCTATGGAAGATATGGTGAACGCTATCCGGACCAGCCGTGTTGCAGATATGGTAAAGTATTTTGACAATTTTGTGCCGATAACGATCAATAACAACCAGCAGATCTACAGTCATAACCAGGCACAGGTAGTACTCCAGGATTTCTTCGATAAAAACAATTCGCGTGATTTTGTGATCATGGACAATGGCTCACCTGATAATGCTACAAAGTTTCTCATCGGCAGTTTCACAGAGCCAAATGGCACTAAGTACAGCGTCTACATTCTTATGAAGTCCAAAAGCGGAGATTATATGCTCCAGGAGCTGAGGCTTAATAAGGAGAATTAACCCCCCAACTCCCTGAAGGGGGCTTCGCTTGTTACCAGACATTCAACTTTACAATTATCACTAAACAGTTTCAATCAGCGGCACCATTCCCCATTCTATTTTGTCAGTTAAATTATTCATCGTAATATTGCGATTGAATAACGGCTAATGGGAGCTACAAAAACGGATCTGTTTTCAAAAAAGCAAAATGACCTGGCGAATATGGCCAAGGCGGTTGCACATCCGGCGAGGATTGCCATACTGGGACATCTGCTGAAAGCCAACGCATGCGTATGTGGGAGCCTTGTTGAAGAGCTTGGTCTTGCACAGGCTACCATATCACAACACCTGAAAGAATTAAAAAACGCAGGCCTGATCCAGGGCACAATTGAAGGAACAAGCGTGTGCTATTGTATTGACCCAAAAGTATGGAATGAGTACAGGCAGGTATTCGCGTCATTCTTTGCAGTGGTAGCTGCAGAAACAAATTGTTGCTGATATTTTTTTGAATAACTCCATCGTAATATTGCGATAAATAAAAAACAAATACTATGCAGAACGAACAGGAATTAAAGGAACTGGTACGCCAGAAATACAGCGAAATAGCTTTGCAGGACAAAGATTCGAATGCTGCGTCTTGTTGCGGTGCAAATAGCTGCTGCTCTACCGAAGTGTACAACATCATGAGCGAAGACTACACCAAACTGGATGGCTATAATGCCGAAGCAGACCTGGGCCTAGGATGCGGACTTCCGACCGAGTTTGCAAGAATAAAACCGGGCGATGTAGTGGTGGACCTGGGTAGCGGCGCAGGAAATGATTGTTTTATTGCGCGGAGGCAAACCGGGGAGACGGGTAAGGTGATAGGTATAGACTTTACGGAGACGATGATAGCGAAAGCGCGCGCGAATGCTGAAAAAGCAGGATATAACAATGTGGAATTCCGGCAGGGTGATATTGAGCAAATGCCTTTAGGGGGTAGTGTTGCCGACGTTGTTGTGAGCAATTGTGTGCTGAATCTTGTACCCAATAAGAGAAATGTTTTCAAAGAGATATTCAGGGTATTGAAGACAAACGGTCATTTCTCGATCTCCGATATCGTGCTCGTGGGTACTTTGCCCCAAAACCTACGGAACGCAGCGGAAATGTATGCCGGTTGTGTAAGTGGGGCCATTCAGAAAGACGAATACCTGCAACTGATCAGCGAGACAGGGTTTGAGCATATCACGATACAGAAGGAGAAAGCAATTTTCATACCTGATGATATACTGGCGCAATATATGAACGGCGATGAAATAGCGGCATTCAGAAAAAGTGACATTGGCATTTATAGCATTACGGTCTATGGCCGCAAACCAAATTGTTGTACCCCTGGCAGCGGCTGCTGCTAAAAACTGAAATACATGAAGCAGACACTTAGCTACCTTTCAAGACACAAGCGGTTCGGAATCATATTGCTTGGCATTATTGCACTTAATATAGCCTATGGTTTTGACCCGCGCTTTACTATTATAAACCTGCTGTGGATAGCCATAAGCATCATCAAGATAGATAAGATATGAAGAAGCTACTCTTTGTGTGCGTGGAAAACAGCAACCGCAGCCAGATGGCGCAGGCTTTTGCAACGATGCATGGCAAGGGAAGCGTACTGGCATTCAGCGCCGGTTCTCAACCCAGCGGTATAGTGAATAGTAAAGCTATTGCGGCTATGAAGGAGCTGGGCTATGACCTGGGCACGCATAGCAGCAAGAGCCTGGACGAGGTGAAAGCGGAAGCGCCTTTTGACGCTGTGGTAACAATGGGTTGCGGCGATGCCTGCCCGTGGATGCCTGCCAGTGAGCATATCGATTGGCAGATACCCGATCCACGACATATGGAGCCTGAACAGTTTAACCAGGTGCGCGACCAGGTAAGCGGGATGGTTAAAAAACTTGTTGATACCCTACTGGAAGCATAAGAGGCCAGGATTGAAGTTTGGCGCATAGTTCAGCCGCCGTAACGATTGCCGCCGGGTGTCTGAAAACGACCCGGCGGCAATCAGTATGAGACTACATCAATTTTACACTTAAAGGGGAAAGAAAAATTATTCACGGTTACTTCATATTCGCCACCGTCTTGCCTTTCGGATATTTGATGGTATAGCCAAAGGAAACGGTTTTGGTTTCATTTGCATTGAGCGGCATAACCCATTTCATCATCCCTGTGGTCTCATTGTATTCGGCTGTGCCAGTATCTATATCTTCTATCACGATGTCCTTATCGTTGGTAACCGGTTGCTGGTCTTGTATGGTCAGGTTTATGTTCTCCTTGCGTGTGTTGCGCACACTGATGGTGTATGCAAATGTTTCGCGCACATTAGTGCCAATGGTTTTCACGCTGCGCAGCTTGGTATCGCGCACCCTTTTTACCACTATTTTTTTATCCCTGCCGAGTGATATGGTCATTGTGTCTTTCAGGTTGCGCACGTCTATCATGCCCTGGCCAACAAAGGTGCCTTCATAAAAGATGTTGGTTTGGCCCGGCAGCAGGTTCAGGTCTTCCCAGTTGGTTATCTGTGCCTGCAGGAATGCGTCCTTGTCCAGCTTAGGCACCGCATAGTAGCGGTAAGTTGCCGGCAGCTCATGCTTCTTAACAGCTACCAGGTGCTGCTGGCCATCGCTGGGAATGGTATAGGGAAGGTCTATGTCGAAAGAAGTATTAATGCCTGAATTATCAACGGAAACGTGTTCATTCATAGATGTCTCATTATCGCTATAGCCGCTGGATACGCCCATCATGTCGCCTATACCCCGCGTGTTATTGCCCTTTTGCATCATAGGCGCCTGTGCGATATTATTGGAAAGTCCGTAACGGGTTTCCGGGTAGTAGAATGCCAGGTACCATGGGCTCATTACCGGTGCCTGCACGCCTTCGTTCGGGTTGCCCGTAGAGAGGCTGAGGCGAACGTTGTTCCACTTCACGCCACTGTTCTGATAAATATTTGCTTTGTAAAACAGCCTTACCGGACCGTTCACATCATCGGCAAAAATATCGTAAGTGGGTGTCCAGCCGGCATGGGGTACAATGTAGTCGATGGTGATGCTGGTAGTTGTCGCTTCTTTTGCGTAAAATTTTACGAGCAGTTGCCCGCCGGGCTGGTAGTCTTTTTTCTGCTCTTCGTCCAGTTGCTTATTCAGTTTTACAAGGCGCTCATCCATTTTTTTAAGCCGGGCTTCTTCGCCACTTCTCTGGTTGAGGTAGCTCTCCATCTTACTGTTCACAAGGTCCAGCATCTTTGTCAGCTCTGCTACCGACAGGCCTGAATGGTCGCCACCGACTTTCTGGTTAGCGGTAATGATAGCCAGTTGCTGGTTCAGCACTTTTATTTTGTTGGTCACCACCTCTTTGGCTTCGGTGATCAGCACTATACTATCTTTTATTCCCTGTGCTTTTGGGGAGAATACTTCAGTGGCGAGATAATTATTCTGGAAAGTAGCTGATTCCACTACCACGCCATTGGTAGCGTTCACCGTAAGGCTCTGTGCGTTCACATCACCGGCTACATTGGTGAGTATAAACTCGTTCTCCCCTTTGGCCATTGTGAGCTTTGCAGTGCTGACCAGCTCGGCGCCGCTTAAAAAAACAGTAGCCTGTTCAATGTTCAGTTTTTGCTGGGGCTGTGCGTAAAGAGCGCCTGCAAATAATAAAAATGCTGCGGTGAAGGAGATGCGTGGCTGTATCATAAGCATGGTTTTAGAAGAAGAGATCAGAAAGGTAGAAATTCCACAACAGGTATGGATGCGGTTTCAGATAGTTAACAATTATTTATGTCTTTCTTATGTCAAACGTTAAAGGTCAAAACCCGAAAGTGGTTGGGGATAATTTATAACCCCGAACCACGTTGTATCAATAGTTTTATCATTTTTCTGTGGAATTTCGGCTGGCTGGCATCTAATCAGTAAATGACACACAATAAGTATTAAATTTGCAGCCCAATTTGAAAAACATGAGCTACGGCGAAAGTAATGAAAGGGAAAGGTCCCGGAAAGGTTTTCGTACGCCATTGGATATAGGCATGGGTCTATTCTATGTCGTGATCGGTGGTGTGATCATGGTCACCAGGTCGTTTGGGAATGTGCCGATACCTGCTCTTGTATGCTATGTATTGGGCGGTATGATGGTGGTTGGCGGTTGTTTCCGTTTTTACCGGGGACTACAGGACATTTTACAAAACCGTAAGAAATAGCTGCTTACCATGGCGATGCGTTGCATAAATAACGCTGTTAAATTATTGTTACAACAAGTGTGAGCATCTTTAATCTTTAAATTAATAAGTAAAATTGCGCTCCTTATGCATTTGCTGAAAAACATCTTTTTTTTAATGTGTGTGTCCGCCGTCATGTTTTCATGTGAGGATGCTCCAAAGAATACGGATACGCTTGGCAAGGGCACTATCGATATATCTGTAGATGAAACCTACCAGCCGGTAATAGACGAGCAGATGAAAGTGTTTGACAGCAGCTACCCGGATGCGCACATTAATATTCATTACAAGCCCGAGGCAGAATGTTTTAAAGACTATTTTGAGAATAAAGCACGTATTATACTGGTGACACGGCCGCTGAACAAGGCAGAAAAAGATGAGTGTGAGCAGAAGAAGATATATACAACTTCGATGGCAATAGCCCGCGATGCTGTGGCTGTGATCGTTAACAACAGCGCGGGAGACAGCCTGATGGATAAGGGGGTGCTCAAAGGGATCCTGACCGGTGTGTACAAGACGAAGTACACAGTGGTTTTTGATGACCAGTCATCGAGCACAGTGCGGTATGTGATGGATTCTTTACTGAAGGGGGATAAGCTTGGCAGCAATGTGTTTGCAGCGAAAGGAAACAAAGAAGTAGTAGACTATGTGGCTAAAAACCCGAATGCCATAGGTTTTGTAGGCCTTGGCTATGTGAGCGACAAAAACGACCCGAACAACACCGGCTCGTTTACAAATATTGTTAAAGTTGTGGCCATAAAGAATGACAGTACGGGAGAATTTATGCTGCCATATCTCGCTTATTTAGCCTTAAAAACATACCCGCTTTACCGGAACCTTTACTATATCAACCGTGAAAGCACGCCGGGTCTCGGCACGGGTTTTGCAAACTTTTTAGCAGAGCAGCGCGGGCAGTTAGTTTTCAAGTATGCCCACATGTTCCCCCTGAGATCAGAAATGATCTTACGGGATGTACAGATAAAGCAGTAAAAAATTATTTAACAACCAAATACAATAAACGTACTAAGATGTACAACAGCAGAAAAATAATGATGATGCTTGCAGCGATAGTCTTCAGCATCAGCGCCGTAGCCCAGTCTGTGCAGGACGGCATTAAAATGTATAATTACGAAAAATACCAGAGCGCCGAGCGCATACTTAGGCCGCTTGCAAATGATGCACTGGCAAATTATTATCTTGGCCTGTGCTACCTGCAGGAAGGCGATGTAGCTAAGGCCAGCGCTACATTTGCGAAATTTCCGGAGGATAATGCGAACATATCGGGTATGGCCCGTGTGGCGTTTGCCAACAAAGAAACCGGTAAGGGCATGACCATTGCAAAGGATCTTGCTGCCAAGTCGAAGAAAAAGGACTGGCAGGCAGAGAAATATGCAGCGGACGCTATTACTTACACCCAGGGCGGCGACTACCAGCAGGCTATAGCATGGTATAAGGACGTGCAGACGAAAAATCCTGATGAAGCCAGCACACACATAGGTTTGGCGGATGCGCTGCGCAAGATACCGGGCGGCGGCGGAGATGCTATGACCAACTACGAGGCCGTGACTGAGAAGGATGCGAAGAATTCTCTGGCGTTTACCCGGATTGGGGATCTCTGGTATGAGGCGAAGAACTACCAGAGCGCACTGGACAACTACGCAAAAGCAAAGGATGCTGACAATACCAATCCATTGCCATACAAGGCGCTTGCAAGAGCATACTCAAGCTCCGGTAAGTACAAGCAAGGTTTGGAAAGTGTACAGAAATACTTCGACCTGTCTGATAAAACTGCCGCGGATAAAATAAATTTCCTGGAGGCTGAGTTTCTTGCCCAGAGCTATTGCGATGCTGCAAAGCGTGCAAAGGAGATGATAAACGATGTTACGGACCCGAAGCAGAAGACCGAATTATACGGTATACTCGGTTTCTCGGAAGGACAGTGCGGTGATTCGATAGATGCGATAAAGAATATTCGTATTTACCTGTCGAGGCAGGAAGCATCAAAGGTGCTACCGTCGGACTATGTGAATGTTGGAAAGCTGTTCCTTAAAATGGGAATGGTTGACTCTGCCGTGGCATACTACAATAAAGGTATAGCCGGTGATACTGCTCAAAATAAGACAGACATCTACCGCCAGATAGCTGAGGCGTTCAAATCGAAGAAGGATTATTGCAACTCGGCTTCATGGTATGATAACCTGGTAAAAGCAAACCCTGAAACCCAGCCGCTTGACTATACCTGGAGAGGCATCATGCACTACTACTGCGGGAAGTATGACAAGGCTATGAGCGCTTTTGATGAGTTTGCGGCCAAGTATCCTGAGCAGCCTTATGCGCTTTACTGGCAGGGCCGTACTGCGGCGGCGATAGACTCCGATGCTACATCCGGCGGCGCTGTTCCTTACTTTACGAAGTGGTTAGATAAGGTAGGGCCTGCTTATGAGAAGAAGAACGACCTCAAGGGAGCGTACCAGTATTTGCTATACTATGCGCATAACAAGAAAGATAAAGAAGGTATGGCGACATACAAAGAAAAGATAAAGGCGATAGACCCCAACGACAAGGCCCTTAAAGACCTTGAAGAGCTGGAGAAAGCGGAGAACGCGCCGAAGAAACCAGCGCCGGTAAAACCCAAAAAATAGCATTCGATAAAGTAAGAGCCGTTCATGTGAGCGGCTCTTCTATTTTAAAGAACAGAACAACAACGATGCATAGTTGATAGGTGGATGGGAAATAGGGCATTAGGATTTCGCGATTTTATGTTTATTTTTAGGAGGGTTAAGCGGGGAAATATACCTGCAGTACGCCGCAAGATCTGATATGAAAGCCACAAAAGTAATAGCACTCTTACCTGTCCTTTTTGTTCTGCTTATTTCGGGTGGGTGCGGTGATAACAAAAACAAGAGCAACCTTGGCAGCCTGACGTTGCAGATGGCAAGGCAGTCGCTGGCAGAAAAGTATCCCAAGCTTCCTACAGATGAGATATTGAGGCTCCCCGAGGGTAACAAATTATATAAGGAATTACAGGAACGCTACCGGCAATCACTCAGAGCGCTGGCAACTGAAGCCGACCGGGACGGTGTGAAACTTGTAGTTATGGTTATGTCGCCGGAAGTGGGAAAATCGCTGACGTTGGCCAACCGGTATGGCTTTCCGTTCATTACCCAGGCGTGTAACCTTATGGGCATTGACTGTATGGACATAACGCCGGCCATGCTGGCACAGCGTCCGGAGGCAATTGCGCAGATGTCTTCTGATGGCAACTGGACGAAGGATGGCGCTGTGTTTGTTGCGGAGCAGCTATCTTACCAACTTATGGCTTATGATTGCCTAAAGCTCAACAAAAAATCTCCAACGGGCCCTAAGCCGGCCACTTTTGGCGACTGGCCACCTAAGAGCGCCGAGGTGATCGAAATAGATAAGAACACAAAATACCATGTTACTTCAAATTCGCAGGGACTGCGTATGGATCATGATGTTACTTTTCCTAAGAAAAAGCAGACGATCATGTTTATGGGCAACGGCCAGATATACTGCCCTTACCTTGACGATAAAATGACGCCGACGGCTTTACTGCAACAAAAATCTCCCGGTAAGGAGTTCATTAACGCCGGTTATGCCAACTACACTATTGAAGACTATCTTGATCTTTACATGCAAAAGGCGAGGTATGCTGAGCCGGATATACTGGTATTATGCACAAGCGGAGAAGACGTTTTCAGTTATTTCTTTACCCAGCGCAACCGATATTCGAGGATACAGAAGTTATATAAGCCTACTCCTGTAGAAGAAGAATTTTATAAGCAGTTGAACTAAAAGCTAAATCTTACCTTTTTCTTTTATGGAAGAGAATCTTGAACAATTGAGATACCCGGTAGGGCGCTACCAGAAGCCGGAAGCGTTCACTCCTGAGCTGATGCAGGGATGGATCAAGGTATTGGAGGTGTTGCCATCGTGGATGGACGCCTGTATCGAGAACCTCGACGAAAATCAATTGCATGTTCCATACCGGGAGGGAGGATGGACGATACAGCAGGTCGTTCATCATGTGGCAGACAGTCATGTAAATGCTTACATCCGGCTGAAGCTGGCGCTTACTGAAGATAACCCTACCATTAAACCGTATGATGAGAATGCCTGGGCGGTTACGGCCGATGTAGCCACAGTGCCCGTGAATATTTCTGTCACAATGCTGCACACCATTCACCGCAGGATGGTGGCCGTGTTGCAACATATGGCCGAAGCAGATTGGCAGCGTACCTATTACCACCCGGAGCATAAACGTAATATCCCTTTGTGGGAAATGGTGGCAATGTATGCATGGCACAGCCGCCATCATACCGAACATATCAGGCAACTGCGGCAGCGGATGAACTGGTAATACGTTATCTGGCAATACGATAGTATACCTGTAGATCAGCTTTTTATATTCCAAATCAATATTATCTTTATCGTACAAAAGCGTCATTATGTCTCATTCTAACTACATCATTTATTTCCACAGCATTCTCCGTTACCTGATACTACTTTTTACACTCATAGTTGCCGTACAGAGCCTGGCAGGGATGCTGGGAAAAAAGAAATTCAAGAGCAGTAACAAGCAAACGGCGCTGGTGCTGCTTATTTGCTGTGACCTGCAATTGCTGCTGGGTTTGGCGCTTTACTATTTTAGAGTCTATGCAACTGGTCTGCTGAACGGTGGTGATGTGATGAGCAACTCATATAAGCGTTTCTGGGCAGTGGAGCATAGCGTGGGCATGATCATAGCCATTATACTGATACATATGGGCTATGCGGTTGCCAAGAAAAACATGGACGATGACCGAAAGTTCAAGCGGTTGTTCTGGTTTGTGTTTATTGCGCTGGTCATCTTTGCGGCTACCATACCATGGGAGGGAAAAACAGGCGTGGGCCGTCCAAATATTCCTCACCTGAGTTAGCTTCAGCTCTTTCATGTTAAGAAAAATACTGCAGCCCTTTTATACTACCTACGCGATAACCACCTTTCTGACCGGCCTGTTCATCAATTTGCCGTTCTTCGTGATCATCAGTATCGGTAATAACATAGCGGCACGGCGGGCTATATATACCATCATCAGGTATTGGGCCCGGACATGGCTCTGGATCATTGGTATGCCGCTGAAGATATCGGGTCCTAGGCCTCCGGAGCGGAGGTATGTTGTAGTAGCCAACCACATCTCTTATCTTGATACGGTAGTTGTATTTCCGGGGCTGCCCGGCTATTTCCGGGCGCTGGGGAAGAAGGAATTTGCAAAAGTTCCGGTAATGGGGTTTCTGTACCGGCAGATAGTGATACTGGTGAACCGCAGCAGTGAGCACAGCAGGGCCAAGAGTATGAAGCTAATGTGGCGTGTGCTGAAAAATGAGTCGGATATCCTGATCTTCCCGGAAGGCACCTTTAATGAGACCGGGAAGCCACTCAGGGAATTCTACAATGGCGCATTCCGCCTGGCGCTGGTGACACAAACGCCGATATTACCGATCATCTTCCCGGATACAGTGCATAGGTGGCACTATAGCGGATGGTGGAAAATGTGGCCGGGGCGCAACAGGGCAATATACCTTGACCCCGTTCCGGTAGCAGGGATGACCATAGACGATCTGCCCTTACTGAAACAACAGATATATGAAATGATGGAAGCCGCAATGCTAAAATACGGGCATTGATGCCGGTTTTAATGTAGCACTTTATAGCTCAGAAAAACAATTACGCCAATGGAGAGCGTTAAAACTAAAAACGTTGCTAACTTTAAAATGATCCGGTCTGCACTCATTTGTAAACCAAATTTATCCCTGCACACAAAAATATATGCATAGATATGTGCACAAGTGCCTCTAAATGGCCCTAAAATGCTTAAAATTTAATTAAACTTGCAAAAAATGGGATTTAATTATAAAAAATTCAGTGAAAGTCATATTTTTATCGCTCGGTAATCTGTTTTTCTTAAAATGTTAACTTGAATAAAAGGTTTATATGCAAAAAGGAATATTAAAAAGCACCTCAGTACTGTTGGCGATGTTGTTTGTTGTTTGCAGTACCACATCTTATGGCCAGGATATTGTGAAAATAAGAAACCAGAATTTTACGTCTTATTTCTCTAAGTCTCAGCACATACCTGTCCTGGTTGTTTATTCACTGACACCGGACATGTTCAACTGCATAAAAATGAAGGGTGAGAACGGCATTAAGCTAGATACCGATCCGCAACTGCCGGAAATAACAGACCTGAAGGGAGACTATACGAATACTTTATTCGACGACGCACAGATGATGTCGCCTGCTGAGAATACCTGCGACAAAGACGCTTACATCGAGAGTTTCTACTTTACCAACGTAATGCCTATGCCTAAGGACCTGTATAAGACCCTTTGGGAAAAGCTGCATGAGAAAGAGATGATGAAGGCCAAAAAATTCAAGAAAGTAAAAGTATTTGCAGGCACTGTAGGCCGCAACTGGGTGATTGGCGCGAACCACAACGTTATCGTCCCTGAATATTGCTGGAAAGTGATCTACATACCCAGCACTGACGAATACCTGTGCTACGAATTCCATAACGTTCAGCCATCAAGCCCGGACTACAATCCTAACAATGTAAAGGATAACCTGGCTAACCACAAGGTAGATATCAATGCTATCGAATCACTGGCTGGTGTTCACTTTGTGAATGGTGTGATCTCTGCCAGTTATGTAACTGTTACTCCGAATAACTAATCCGAACTTTAGATATTTAATGGCTCAATGGCTCAATAAAATGAGTTATTGAGCCATTGATCTTTTTTCATCTTACCTTTGCAAACATTTTCAACCCGATAGCTATCGGTACAAGTTTTCAAATTTCACATTAACAGACATGGCATTACAGGCAGGTATAGTAGGGTTACCAAACGTAGGAAAATCAACATTGTTTAATGCGGTGAGCAACAGCGCGAAGGCGCAGGCGAGCAATTACCGTTTTTGTACCATTGAGCCCAACGTTGGCCAGGTGGATGTGCCGGACGAGAGAATGGCCAAACTTGCTGAGCTGGTGCAGCCGGAGCGCGTGGTGCCAACCAGTTTTGAGTTTGTGGATATTGCAGGTCTTGTGAAGGGAGCCAGCAAAGGCGAAGGGCTGGGCAATAAGTTCCTGGCCAATATACGCGAGGTGGATGCCATAGTACATGTGATACGCTGCTTTGAGGATGAGAATATATTACGCGATGAGGGGGATATAAACCCGATAGCCGATAAGGAGATCATAGATACGGAGCTGCAGCTGAAGGATATGGACAGCGTAGAGAAGAAACTACAGCGCGTGGAAAAGATGCTGAAAGCCGGAGACGCAAAGATAAAAAGGGCACATGAGGTGTTGAACCTGTGCCTGAAGCACCTTGGAGAAGGCAAGAACATCCGTGGGCTGCAACTGGAAGGCGATGACCGCGAGGCGATCGCTGATATCTTTTTGCTTACAGACAAGCCTGTGCTATATGTGGCTAACGTAGATGAGGCTGCCCTGTTGACTGGCAACAAATACTCAGAGGCGCTGGTGAAGGCTGCCAACGAGGAAGGCGCACAGGTGATCGTGATGAACAACTCGATAGAAGCACAGATATCTGAGCTTGAGAGCCAGGAAGACAAAGAATTGTTCTTTGCTGAATACGGACTGACAGAGCCAGGCCTTAACCGCCTGATACGCAGCACCTACAAACTGCTGAACCTGATCACCTACTTTACTGCTGGAGTGCAGGAAGTACGTGCCTGGACCATTCATCAGGGTTGGAAAGCCCCGCAGGCTGCAAGCGTGATCCATACTGATTTTGAGAAAGGCTTTATCAAGGCGGAAGTAATTGCCTACAACGACTATGTGCAATATAAAACGGAGGCTGCCTGCCGGGAGAATGGTAAGCTGCGCATAGAGGGCAAGGAATACATAGTGCATGATGGAGATGTAATGCACTTCCGGTTTAATGTTTAATTGAGTCATAAGTCGTAAGTCATAAGTCGTAGGTCTGCGAGTTGTGGGTATTAGGCTTATGCCTGAGGTCAGTTGCTAGTATGAGCAGAAAGTTCGCAGGCGCATTATTGATATTTTGTGTTGCAGGGCTTGTGACATTCCTTGCAATCAGGCTGTTTTTTACCGATCCGCAACTGAAGGCCGTGCCGGTTGATCTGGTTGTTCAACGAGCCGTTGATAGCTCGAACAGGCACTCGGTAGATACCGCAGTTTCCCTTTTGAAGCAAGGTTACCTGGTATTGCGCATGGGTCTGGGTGCAGACAGCCGCCTGCTGGCGCAGATGGGGAGGAAGAACAAGTCTTATTCACATTGCGGTATTGTATTAATGGAGCATGGCTATCCATTTGTATACCACGCCATAGGCGGGGAAAACAATCCAGATGCCCGCCTCAGGCGTGATTCGGCAAAATTCTTCTTTTCACCGGTATACAACCTGGCGCTTGCTGTGATGCAATACGATCTCGACTCCGGCAGGATAGCAGGACTGAAAGATATAGTGCTGGCGTATTACAGGCAACGACCGAAATTTGACCTGAAATTTGACCTGGCGACCAATGATGCGCTTTATTGCTCAGAATTCATTTATAAGGCGGTGAACAAGGCAGCAGATGACACCGCATATATTCAACCCGCTATACTGGGAGGTCGCCGCTTTGTAGGAATAGACGACCTGTTTGTGAACCGGCATGCCCATATCATTTGGCAAACGGTATTTAAGTAATAACTTTGCCGCAAACGAGAAAGAAGCATGAAAAGAATAGTGTACACATCTTTGGCATTGATATTGGTGGCGTTTATGCTGCCGGGCTGCGGCAAGAACACGCCCAAGGATGTTGCCTATAACTGGCTCACAGCATTCAATCACGCCGATATAGATGCAGCCAAGAAATTATCAACGAACGATACGAAGAACCTCCTGAACTCTTTGCAGGAACTCACTGATAAAGTGGCAGATTCTACCAAGAAAGACCTGAAAAAGATCAGCATCACCATTAAAGACGTGAAGATAACCGGAGATAAGGCAGTTGCTATCTATACGGCATCAGATAACCCCACGAAAGAGCAGCCGCTGAACCTGGTAAAAGTAGGGGACAACTGGCTTGTGCAATTCACAAAGGTAGACTTGATGGCAGATGTGCCCGATACTATAGCCGAGGAGCCATCGGGTGCTGACAGTACCGGAGCGGCGGGAGCCCCACAGGATACTACAATGTCTGCAGAAAGTAACAGGGCTGATACAAGCAGGCATTAGCGTCTATCACCACATTATAAAGGAGCAAACAACATTTCTATGAGAAAGAAATACCTTGCCATATCCTTAGTCAGTTGTTTGCTTTCAGCGTGTTCTTCGCAAGAGCCTGTTGTTACCGAGCTATTTCCTGTGAAAGTAGGCCAGCAATATGGCTACATGGACCGGGCAGGCAAAATGGCCATATCGCCACAGTTTTCAGCAGAGGGCTGTTTTGGCGACGGGCTGGCTATAGCTAACAATGGCGATGATAAAGCAGGCTGGGGCTATATAGACAAGACGGGAAAATTTGTCATTGCTCCTCAATACAGCAGCGTTACCTCTTTCAGCGAGGGTATTGCATTCGTCGTGGCTGAAGGTGGGAGCCCGGTAGCCATTGATAAGACTGGCGCGGTGAAATTTAAGACGGCAGATGTGCAGGAGGTAGGGTATTTCCGGGAGGATTATGCTGCGTTCAGCGTACTTAAGGAAGACGGGGAAAAATGGGGTTTCATGGATAAAGAGGGCGTGACCAGGATACAACCACAGTTTACCGGGGTTGGTTTCTTCTCCGGGGGAATGTGTGCCGTGATAAACAATGAACGCAAGTGGGGGTTCATAGATAAGAAAGGTGATCTGAAAGTCAATTATCAATATGTGGATGCGGCACCATTTAACGGCAACAGGGCGGCAGTATGCCTTGACGGAAGGTGGGGCGCTATAGATAATACGGGAAAGTACCTGATAGAACCAAAGTATGCAGATATGCATCTTGATAAAGACGGCTTCGTGGTAGCAGATGGTGAAAAATTCGGGTGGGTAGATAATAACGGTAAAGTGGTTATTGATCCTCAGTTTGAACGGGCATTTCCATTCAACGGCAACAAGTATGCGCCGGTGAGGGTAGGGGGCAAGTGGGGCTATGTTGATCATAACGGTAAACTAGCCGTGCAGCCACAGTTTGATTTTGCTTTCGGATATGATGGCAACCTTGCGCTCGTTCAGCTCAATCATAAAGAAGGTTTTCTTAACGAAGCCGGCGCGATAGCCATCCCAATTTCGCTGGATGATCTCTCTGCTGATTATTACACCCGTTACTTTGTGGGCCTGTCATCGGCCAGCAGTGTGATCACCTGCAAAAATGATCCGCTGTTCGTATCGTACAAATGGCTGACGAAATTCTTCCAGATGGATTTTGAAACTGCAAAGTCGGTATCCTCAGAAAGTACCAGGACCCTTGTAGACCAGTTTGCGGGCATGACCAACCTGATGGATGATTCGACCAAGCAGCAAATGATGAGCGTGCGGGTGGCAGTGAAGGACCCTAAGGAGAACGGTGATAATGCCACAGTTGCTTACACTACTTCTGATAACCCGGGAAAGGCGCAGACATTGTATCTTGTAAAAGAGAAAGGAAAATGGATGGTGGCGTTCTCTAAAGACGATGCGGTGAGCAGTGCAGAAGCGCCCGGTGCCGGAGAAAAGCCGGCTGAATAGATACCTCCCGGATTTTGTTTCGGGTTGGATTAGTTATTGAACATTAGACTTACTACTTTAGACTTTCGTAGGTCGACTACGCTCACCAAGAAATGCTTTAAAATGGCACTAAACTACGTCTGGATAGCATTTTTTCTTATCGGGTTTGTTGTTGCTTTATTCAAGGTAGTATTCCTTGGACAGACCGGCCTCCTATCAGATATGCTGAACGCGCTCTTTACCTCAGCAAAAAACGGTTTTGAGATATCCATTGGACTTGCGGGGGTGATGACGCTATGGCTAGGCATAATGAAGATAGGGGAGAAGGCCGGTGTGATAAGGGTATTTGCAAAAGCGGTGTCCCCGCTGTTCCGCGTTTTATTCAAAGGTATTCCCAAAGATGATCCTGCATATGGGAGTGTGGTAATGAATTTATCGGCCAACATGCTGGGCCTTGACAATGCGGCTACGCCTATAGGCCTGAAGGCGATGGGTGCGCTGCAGGAGCTGAACCCCGTTAAGGATACCGCTACCGATGCCCAGATCATGTTCCTGGTGCTGAACACTGCGGGCATCACGTTGATCCCAACATCGGTAATAGCTATGCGCCAGACAATAGCGCTGCAGCAGCATGTGCAGGGTTTTAATGCTGCAGATATTTTCCTGCCTACACTGATCGCAACGTTTATTGCATTTCTCTCCGGCATGATGATCGTGGCGTTGTACCAGCGCATCAATTTATTCCGGTTGCCGATTATTGTTTTTGTGCTGGGCTTTTGCGGGCTCATCGGCCTGCTTCACTATTCACTATCCGGTATGCCCGCTGATAAAATGAACCAAACCATCGGGGCAATAGGCAGTGGTATCATTTTGCTCATTATTGTGTTGTTCATTACCGCCGGATTGGTGAAGCGCCAGAATGTGTATGATCATTTTATTGAGGGGGCTAAAGAAGGATTTAATGTTGCAGTGCGTATTATCCCATACCTGGTGGGGATGCTCATTGCTATCAGCATATTCCGGTCGTCCGGCTGCATGGATTATATGCTGGGTGGCATGACGAAGCTGGTAGCGTTGTGCGGGCTTCGCACGGAGTTTGTCGCAGACCTGCCGATAGCCCTGATGAAGCCACTGAGTGGCGGTGCGGCCCGGGGCCTTATGGTTGATGTTATGAATCAATATGGCGTGGCTTCTATACAAGGGAAACTGGCTGCGGTAATACAGGGATCTACCGAAACCACCTTCTATGTGCTGGCGGTTTATTTCGGTAGCGTAGACATTAAAAATACCCGCCATGCCCTAGCCTGTGGCCTCATTGCAGATACAATAGGGCTTATTGCTGCTATAGTGGTGGGGTATATGTTCTTTGGATAGGCGTGATTTTTTTTGTATCATTACTACAGTAAAATATATTTGTACAATCAAACCAAATAAACAATGAAAAAAATAAGCATTGCATCGTGCATCTTACTGCTTTTGGTACTTCTGGGTACCAGTGCCAGCGCACAGGATAACATGAAAAAGGCCAACAAAGACAAAGAACCGGCATTTGACGTGGGAGACAAAACGCTGGGTGTTTCTGTTGGGTTCGGCGCAAACTATTCATACAATTATTATGCAGGCTATGCGCCGGTAGTATTGCCTGCTATTGCAGTTACATACGACCAGGGTATCATGGAAGCCGGTCCTGGTACTATTGGAGTTGGCGGCATCATCGGGGCGCAGTTCTCGCACTATGGATACCTGGGATCTAACATCAGGTATACTAACTACATTATCGGTGCACGTGGCACCTGGCATCTGACCCTGCTAAAGGACAAGAACAACAAATTCGATCCCTATGGCGGCGCTATGGTGGGATTAAGGTTCTTCAATTACAGCAACAACTATAACAATATCACATCCACCAGCGTGAGTCCGGCATTGGCATTGTTTGTTGGTGCGAAATACAATTTCAGCAAGCATGTAGGCGCATTTGCCGAAGTTGGTTTCGACATCTCTTTGCTCCGTTTTGGATTGAACTTTAATTTTTAGTCAGAACGTAGTCCAAAAATGAAGCCCCGCGAGTGTTCGCGGGGCTTCATTTTTGGAAGATGTTTGCTGTTAAAATTTTACCGGGATCTCAACGCGCGTTTTGTCCCATTCCAAAACTATAAAGTCATTCTTGATCGTGATCGTGAACTGTTCTACAACATCACTCATAGTTGTAACGCTAACTTGCTCTTTAACCGCGTTCTTGTCCTTCACCTTGTCATAGCCGTATGCTCCCCACTGGTGAAGATCTGTGTTGAGGATAATCACCCATTCTTTTAAACCCGGTATTGTAAACAGCGTGTAAGTACCGGAGCCTATCGCTACGCCATTGAAAACGCAGGGCTTGTCGAAAGTGATCTCTGTGGCTTCATCAGCGCCTGTGCGCCACACCTGGCCATAAGGCACCAGGCCGCCAAATATTTCTCTTCCTTTTTTCAGTGGCCTGCCGTAGCTAATGGTCATATTGTTGCCTTTTATCACTTCGTGAGCAGTTCCGCCGCTCCCTTTGTAATTTCCTTTTTTAGCGTTGCCCTGGGCAAAAATGGTTGATGCCCCGAGTATCAGCAGCGCGGTAAGTGTAAATAGTTTTTTCATAAGTCGAATATATTTTATGCAATATAAGGGCTTTTACCGGGTTAATAAAAATCAAACGCTCCGTTACAATTGCTGTGCTCAAACTGATTAAGGTACTTTTGTTACCTTCACTTAATACTACCAACACGCACCGAAACGCATGAACAGGCAACTGCTTTTAAAAAATTACCTGCCGCTGCTATTTCTGCTATTATTTGCGGTGCCGCTTTTTTTTCACAACATTCATAATACCCATTCTGCCGGCGGCGATGACTATGCCCTATATATAAAAGAGGCGCAGAACATAGCACAGGGCAAGCCTTTTTACGAGTCGGGCTATGTGTTCAATAAATACAATAACTGCTATTCACCGCCGCAGTATCCACCGGGGTTCCCGCTGTTGCTGGCACCGGTAGTCCGATATTGGGGACTAGATATAAAACCGATGTGTTATTTTAATACAGTCATTGCGGTTTGCATTCTTTTTGGCTTGTTCTTCTACTTCCGGAAGTATATGAGCGCCGTTGCGGCATGTTGTCTTGCTATAGCAATCTCCTACAGCCAGTGCATGATGGACCTGAAGCAGGCAGTATTGTCGGATGCATCCAGTATGCTTTTTGTTTTGCTGTACCTCATTGTCCGCAATGCAAAAACATTTAGCTGGCAGCGGGTGGCCGTGTTGATATTGCTGGCGTCGATGGCGATGCTTGTCCGCACACAATCAGTTTTGCTGCTTTTTGCTGAAGTCGTCTTTTTGTGCCTTTCGGTGATCCGGTCTTATGTAAAAGAGCGGACATTCTCGCCGAAAGCTTTGCAAAGCCCTTCTTTGTATGTGGCGGCCGGAACGTTTTTACTTACCTTTTTAATTAACAAGACCGTGTTCTATTGCCCTGCAAGCGCTCCAGGTTTTTACATAGACTTCCTGAAGGCTACGGCACAAAAAGGTCTGCCTTCGATCATCAGGGATAATGCGGATGCGCTGTTGGGTTCGGTCACCAATTTCTTTCACTACGATACAGATCATGGATTGCGCACTGCGATCGTAAAATTGATGGAAAGCACCGGGCTGGTGTGCTGCGGCATCGGGTTCCTTATGTCTGTTACGAAGCGGCTGCATTTTGATGATATCTTTTTCGTTTTTGTCTGTGCAATGGTGCTTTATTATCCGATCCATGATCCTCGCTATTTTTTTCCGGTATTGCCTGTTGTATTTTATTATTGTTATCTCGCCCTTGCAAGGTTTGTGCCGCTAGTTATTTCCGTTACACCCCGCTACGTGGCGCTGCTGCTTACATTTATTTATCTTTTCGCGGGTATGAATTATTTGCGAAGCACTACTATTCCTCCCGTGGGCTATGTACCCGAGGCCAAAGACCGGCAGGCATTCAGCTATCTCGATGCACATGTGAATGATAGTGACATCATTGTCTGCTCCCGACCCCGCCTTATGGCATTGTATACCCATAACCGGTACATGATACATGCATGGCAGCACCCGTATGACGTTAATAAACGGGTGTTTGACAGCATGCATGTAAAGTATCTCCTGCTAAATGGTATTGTTGATGATTATTACAAAGTTTATCTGCAGGGGTATGAGCACCCGCTTGACAGCGTAACTATAGCGTCGGGCTATGTTCTCTATAGATTGCGATAAAAAATAAAATCCCTATTATTGCCGAAATGAAAGCTGTTTTTTTCTTACTGCTTGGTATAGGTGCCGGCTGGCTGAAAGCCGGAGCGCAGGCAAAATCAACGACGCTGACGGGTACCATGGTTATGAAGACCGGCGAGGTCTTTCCATATAAGCTGGTGCTTACGGATTCTGGCAGTGTTGTAAAGGGATACTCGATCACTTATAAGGAACCGAACGAAACAAAGACCACTATTCGCGGCACGCTGGACCGCCACATGCGCACTTTGTCTTTTAAGGAAAGAGATATAGTTCACTCACATACCGTTCGCACCAAGGCCTATATGTGCCTGGTTCAGGCTAACCTTGAATATGTACAGGATGGCCATGGTAAGGCGCTGAAAGGCGCGATCACCAGCCGCGAAGCCGATAATACATCATGCACTGCCGGTGAGATAATTTTTAATGATGACAAAGAGCTTCAGGCCCTTTTTTCTTCCCGTGAGCAATTTGATACGGTCATCACTATGAAGAAAAAGGTCAAAGAACAGTCCGTTGCAGAGCAGTCCATGACGCCGGAACCCATTGTTGAGGAGAAAGTGACCGCCGGTGTTGAGAAATTATATGAATGGCATTCCGATACGGTAGTAATTGACGTATGGGATGGAGGGACTGTAGACGAGGACCGTATCAGCATTCAGTATAACGGGAAGCCGGTACTCTCCGGCTATTCCCTTGTGAAAGCGAAAAAGCAATTACGGATACCTGTGGCCGGATGGGATATAAATACGATACTCATCATGGCAGAGAATGAAGGATTTGACCCGCCCAATACTGCCAGCATGATGCTCACCGATGGGTCCATTAAGTACAGTATACTTGCCTATAATAAGAAAGGCAATGCCTCGCTGATAAAGATAAAGCGGATAAAGTAGCCTACCGCCGTACTACCTGTTTTTCAATGACATCGCTGACTGCAAGCACTAACTGGTAGGGCAGAGCATTGTCATCGCCGTCGGCCACATCATACCTGCCCAGCGGCGACCACGCCATATAAAAACGGGGATAACCTTTAATGTTAACCTCGTAATACATTCCATCTTTGCGCAATTGCGGTACTATGGTTGCCAGTAAAGGTTTTTTTTCGAAGACTATTGACCTGGAAAAGCTGTTTGACACCCGTCAAAGTTATGAAAACGGGCAGCACACAAATATCTGTGCAGCAAAAATTTATAAAAGAGGCCAACGTTTTTCCATTTGTACACGTCTTATAAAGTAGTTGCAATTTTAAATGGCAGTTGATAATTTATAAGTTTTCATTTTTATAACCCTAAAAGAGTACTAAAATCCAACAGATGAACATAGGAACCGCAATCAAGTCGATCAGGAAGAAGCTCTCTATAACCCAGTATGAGCTTGCAGAAAAATGCGATCTGTCGCAAACATCGCTTTCACAGATAGAAACAGGGGTGAAACGCCCAAGCCAGCGTACGATATCAAAGGTTTGTGCTGTGCTTGATATCCCGGAATCTATCATCTACATTGTTGCCATGCAGGAGGCCGATGTGCCGCCAAGCAAAAAGGGCGTATACGAGTTAGTATATCCTTCTATAAAGAGCCTGGCGCTGCAAATGGTGAGCTCTGAGCATATGAGCCTTGTAGAGGCGTAATTGCCTCAATGTTACTCTCTAAAATTTGATTGTTTTATTTATATTTTTTGAAGGGCATCGTTTTCCGGACAGGAGGCAATGCCCTTTTTTATGTATCTGCGATTTTGGCCCAGGTGTCTTTTGCCCCGGTCACCGATAAAAATCTTAGCTTAGCCGGAAATATAAATACATGAGATCGCTAATCACAACAATCCTATCTGTTTTATTAATAGCCTCGGTTACCGTTTCTCATGCCCAGGAGAACGCTGTAAAGGGGGGCTGCTCCCGGACTAAAAGCAAACACAGCCAGCGGACATCAGTAGCTGACCCGCGTGAAGATGACTACGATGTTAAGTATGTGAAACTGAACCTTAACATGACCAACATGTCCACTACCCTCAGTGGTGGGGTTACAACTACAGCAAAGGTCGTTGCAACCGCTATGCCGGCATATATTTTTGAACTGGACACAGCTTATACGATTGACCTGGTTGTGATAAACGGAATTCACTACGGGGTAACGACAACCGGTTCGGTACGAAAGGTAGTATTGTCGTCACCATTGCCGGAAGGAGCTATGTTTACTGCCCAGGTCTTCTACAACGGAACCTTCATTCCCGGTGAATCCTTTTTCAGCGGTATCAGCAGCGTACAATCACCATCATGGGGATCGTGGGTTACATACACATTAAGTGAAGCTTACGATGCCAGCCAGTGGTGGCCATGTAAGCAATCGCTAACCGATAAAATAGATTCAGCCGACATTTGGATCACAGTGCCCGATAGTCTTAAAGCCGGTAGCAACGGATTGTTGCAGGCCGTTGTGCCAATTGGCGCTGACCGCAAACTATACCAGTGGAAAGAACGCTATCCGATAGATTATTACCTGATCTCCGCCGCTGTTGGGCCCTACATTGATTACTCGTATTATATGCACTTCACGGGAAGCACGGACTCCATGCTGGTTCAGAATTATATATACAACAACCCCGGAACCCTCCCTGCATTCCAAAGTGTTATAGACAGCACGGCTCTTCTTATCGACTACTTCTCGACATTGTACGGGCGTTACCCGTTCTGGCAGGAAAAATATGGTCACTGCATGGCCCCGATAGGCGGGGGTATGGAGCATCAGACCATGACTACCCTGGGTTATTTTGAAGGTCCGCTTGTAGCGCATGAGCTTGGGCACCAGTGGTTTGGAGATAATGTAACGTGCGGTACATGGGCGGATATTTTTGTCAACGAGGGTTTTGCATCCTATACCGAAGACTTGTTCATGGACCATTTTTATTCACATACGCGGATGATCAATGACATAGTCTCCAAACAAAATGATGTAAAATCAGAGGATTCGGGAACGATCTATGTGGACGACCCTGCCGACCAACTTAGAGTATTCGACAGCCGGTTGACATATCATAAAGGTGCCAGCATGCTGCATATGCTGCGTTTCGTGATCAATGATGACAGCACGTTTTTCCGGGTATGTAAAACATACCAGGCGACTATGAAAAACAGCACCGCGACTATCATGGACTTCAAAAATGTGGTGCAGGGAATAGCGGGTACATCAGTTAATGGTATTGATATTGATACCTTTTTCAACCAATGGGCCTACCGCCATGGCTACCCTATCTATGACATAACATGGAACAAGGTTGGCGACCAGGTATATGTGAACCTGGAGCAGTCTGCAACAGTGCCGTCTTCTGTTTCCGTGTTTACAATACCCATGGAGCTGAGGTTTCATTCCACTGCCGGAGATACTATTGTAAGAGTTGTAAACAATCTTTCCTCGCAACAATTCCAGTTCACCTGGAGCAAAAACATGACGAGCCTGATAGTAGACCCCAATCGCTGGCTTCTTTATAAGCTAAACAGCCAGTCCAGGGACACATTGCTGAGTGCGGCGCATTTGTCAGTACCTCAGATAATTATCTACCCTAACCCCGCCAACGCGCAATGGCATGCTGAAAATGTGCCGGCTAACAGCACCCTTACTATCACGGAAATTACAGGCCGCGTGCTTTGGACGGGCAATAGCCAGGGCAGAACGCAGGTAAACATTCCTGCACAAGGCCTATCGGCCGGTATTTACTTATTGCGGATAGGAGACGCGAATAATGGTTCTGAGACTGTATATAAGTTGCAGAAAGAATAGCGCCCTTCTTTTATTAAGATTGACCGGGAGTATTCAAACTTAATTCTACATGGAATTCGCGGGTACATGCAGCGAACCAATAAGATTGATAAGCCCTGTAATAATTCCCGGATTGTGACCAATATTCGGATGAACAACGGGAGTTGTATTTGAAAATGGCGGTTGGACGGTAATATCACTTACAACAGTGATTGGGTTGATCCCTCTCACTTTATTGCTCACGTCCTCCCAGTTGAAAACCAGCATCAATGTGCAATACAGCAGCACGGACCACATCAAGGATCTGGTGACAAATACAAACCGATCGTGAATTCCGGGTTTCATATGCCGTAATTTTGTTTCCTAAAGTTATGATAGGTGCTTTATATATTCAAAAAAACTTGGCATTCTGTTAAATGATGTGGAAATAGCTGATGACGAGGGCGAAGACCCCGTAAACCCTTAAATTTGTTGTGATATTGGTGATATGAAAAGGTACTTACTTGTTGCTGTTGCCGTGTTTTGTTCGCTATGTGCCGCAAGTGCGCATCCGCTTTGTACGGGGCCTGCATCCATATCCGGGCGTGATACGGTTTGTGCGGGCGCTGAGATATTACTTACTGATTCCACCAGCGGCGGCACATGGTCCAGCAGCGATACCACCCGGGCAACTATCGGGCCTGTTACCGGAGTAGTGACAGGTATCTACGGCGGCACCACAACGATCACTTATACAATTTCACCCGGTTGTTATGTCACCAAACTGCTTGTGGTGAATGCAATACTTCCCGTTATCGGCGATACGGCGCTTTGCGTCGGGTCTGGCGGCATCTACAGCGATCTGACCACCGGCGGCACTTGGACGAGCAGTAATACATCTGTAGCTACTATCGGGGCCAGCAGTGGTGCTGCATATGGTGTAGCATCCGGCAATACAATAATTTCCTATTCGCTTGCCAACGGATGCAGTCGCAGGCTCATCCTTGCGGTAAACCCGCTTCCACCCAATTATTATGTTTTCGGTGGCGGTATCTATTGCGAAGGTACATCTGGCGCTACTATTGGCCTTAATGGCTCAGATGTCGGCATCAACTACAGACTATACCGCAACGATACGGCCTTTGTCGATTCTCTTGACGGCACAGGCAGCGCAATCTTTTACGGGCCTATTTCTCCACCCGGCATCTA